>JACPQO010000142.1 GCA_016190405.1 Chloroflexota bacterium
CACGATGACCGGCCGCTGGAAGCGCGCCGTCTTCTCCAGGAACGTCTCCAGGACCCGCTCGTCGAACAGGTTCTGGGTCATGAAGAACTGGGCCCCCGCCTCGACCTTGCGCCGCATCAGCCGCAGCTCCGGCTCCAGGGGGTCGGCGTTGGGGTTGGCCGAGGCCCCGATGCAGAACGATGCCCGCCGCCCGACGGACTTGCCGGTGAAGTCCACGCCCTCGTTCAGCAGCTTCAGGAAGCGCATGAGCCCCACGGCGCTCACATCCCACACCCCCACGATGTCCGTGTAGCCGCCCACCGACGGCGGGTCGCCGCGCAGGCAGAGGATGTTGCGGATGCCCAGGACGTGCGCCCCCACCATGTCCGAGTGGATGGCCATGGCGTTGCGGTCGCGGGTGGTGTAGTGCATGACGATCTCGACGCCCACCTCGCGCTGGAGGAGGACCGACATGGCCAGGGGCGACATGCGGACCTTGGCCGTGGGGCTATCGCCGACGTTGATGGCGTCGACGCCGGCCTCCTTGAGCAGGGCCGCCCCCTGGAGCGCGCGACGGGGGCTGAGGCCGTGGGGCGGGTCCACCTCCACGGACACGACGAAGCGCCCGGCGGCCAGCTTGTCGCGAAAGGTGGCGGGCTCAACAGCCGCTTCGGGGCTCAGGGTGCTGGGGCTGCGCGGCGGATCGCTCATGGTGGGTACAGGTTAGCGGATGGAGCGCGACGGAGGCAAATGCGAGCGACACAATCCTGTATAATCGAGCCGCGCTCTAGGTGACTTCAGTGGATAGCCGAGCGTGGAACGGACCGACACGCGAATCATAGATCAGAGGGCTGTCAACCGTGACTCAGGAATCTCAGGCGGCTGAGTTCTTCTTAGCCCCCGTGGAATTGGTGATACAGGACTCTACACTCCCTCTCGCCGAAGTCGAGCCGTTCGCAACTGAGTACAGCGTCACGTTCGGCAGCGATGTGAAGATCACGTGTCGTTGGGGCGGTCCGGCAGCCGGCGGTATTGGCTGGGGTGGACCAGAGATCGCAGTGATAATCATCGCCGGAGAACTCCTGCGGCGTACCACGTCTGACGCTTACGCCATGTTGAAGCAGTTCGTCAAAGACATCTACACGAAAATTCGGACGCGAACGGGCGCGCGCTGGTACGTGAGCGGCGTGTTCGCGCTCGGCATGGATAGCGAGTCAGGCAAAACCCGTGTCCTGTTCTGTTTCCCCGAGGCGATGAGCTCACGGGAACTTGATCACCGGATCGGGCTGGTGGAAGCGCATGGTGAGACAGTCGTCAAGGAGTGGGAAAAGACAGGGCGCGGAGAAGTCAGAGTCTGCTGGTCAGAAGAACGCGCGGGATGGGTCGAGTGCGAGCCTGCTCCAGAGAGATTCGACCTTCCACCGCAGACGCCCCTCTGAGCCGAGAAGCGTTCCGACTCCAATTCGCTTGCCCTCTAGGCGGTCTGAACCTACGCCCTGGCACCCACCGCCTGGCGCATCAGCGAGGCGATCAGCTCGTAGTTCGATTGCGGCACCTGGTGCAGGTTGCCCTCGAACCCTGCCCTGAGCTTGCCGAAGGGGCCAGCCGCCAGTGCTCCGCCAGCCACTTCTGCGTGTACTGTCAGCCCCTCTAGCGGCACCATGGATTATAACTGCTGTCTTAGGAAGAGCAAGGATCAGGTTCCATATTGCATCCTGATCTACCCAGTTCCTGTCTCCGCAAATCAGCACCATCATGTTATTCACCTAGCGCACGTTCTCGTACAGCAGTGACAACCCGATGAGCACGGCCGCGATCGCCACCACCGCCAAGATCATCTGTGCGCGATTGTACTCGTAGGAGTAGTGAGTTTGCCACGTGCCATGGAGCCCTCTTTGCACCTCGAACAGCCAGTTCCAAAGTTTACGGATCATGAAACCTGCTGCACTTTCCAGAGGTCGATGAGCTCGTTCAGAACATCAACCTCTCTTTGCTCCGCGCCCGTCAACTGACCTCCGTGCCTTCCCCGCACCTAGTAGCCCATAAAGCGAATCTGATCTCGGGCTTCCCTCAACCTCCGCCGCCCGGCGCATCAGGGACACGGCTATCACCACAGGGGCGAAGGATGCTTCGCCCCTACATGTGCCACGGCCTACGCCCTGACCGCCGCCGCCTGTCGCATCAGCGAGGCGATGAGCTCGTAGTCCAGCTGCGGGACCTGGTGCAGGTTGCCCTGGAAGGCCAGCCGCCAGTGCTCCGCCGGCCACTTCTTGGTGTAGGCCAGCGTGGGCGCGATCTCCTTCACGTCCAGGTACTGGTCGGGCGCCAGGACCATGACGGGCTTCACCCGCACGCGGAAGGGGTAGTCCTCCCCGGGCTTCTTCTCGCTCTTGAAGACCCCGGTGTGGTCCTCAAAGTACTCGGAGGTCACTTCGGCGATGCCACCGAACTTCATGATCTTCGTAAGGTAGAAGATCAGCTTATCGCCCGGCCTCATGCCCGACACCTCGTTGCGGCGGGTGCTCTTGAAGCCGAAGATGTCGAACCCGCGCGCCTCGGCGATGCGCATGTTCTCTTCGGAGCCGACGACGATCCAGTAGCTGGGCATTAGGGCACTCCTTCGGAGCAAACCAGCAAACCCGGGCCAAGCGATATTGGTTTGCTGGTTTGCTGGTTCCGGGGCTGGGTAGTCGGGCGGGGCCTAATGCGAGCAGGGGCTGGCCTGGCCGGCGCCCTCGGCCGTCTGGAACGAGCTGCCGCAGGCGCAGGACTTCACGGCGTTCGGGTTGAAAATCGTGAAGCCCGCCTTCATCAGGTCGTCCACGTAGTCGATCTCGGCGCCCTCCAGCAGCGGGGCGCTGTCCGGGTCCACGACCAGCCTGACGCCGGCGTGCTCGATGACGAAGTCGTCCTCTTCCGGCTCCCTGGCGATGGCCATGCCGTACTGGTAGCCGGAGCAGCCGCCGCCCACGACGAACACGCGCAAGGCCGCCTGTCCGTCCAGACCCTTCTCCTCGAATAGCTCCTTGGCCTTGCCGGCGGCCTTATCGGTCATGCTCAGCATCGTCGCACCTCGACTTCTACGTTTCGCAAGCGGTTACTTCTTATATGCACCTTCAGGCTATCAGACGGGGGATAGGCTGTCAACACGAACGGCCGATGGAATGACGCCACCACACCTTGAAAGGTGTGGCATCAGAATCGTCGGACGATGCCGCAGCCCTTCGACTGCGCTCAGGACAGGCTTTCAAGCTGCGGCGGTGTAGCCCCCCTCCTACCACTGTACTCCCAGCTGGCGTAGCTCCCGCTCCAGCCCTGGATAGTCGCCTCGGTAGTGGACCGCCCGGAAGCCGGCGTCCTGGGCGCCCCGCACGTTCTCCTCGAGATCGTCGATGTGGACGCACTGCGCCGGGGGCGCCCCTATCTGCTCCGCCGCCAGGTGATAGATCCGCGCGTCCGGCTTGGCCACGCCCACCCGCGCCGAGTTGATGACAACATCGAACAGATGGTGGACGCCGTTCCGTTCCAGCAGCTCCTTCTCCAGACGTTTGGTGGAGTTGGAAATGAGCCCCACCCGGTACGGGCCGCGCAGCCGCCCGGCCAGCCGCACGATGTCCTCGTCCAGGGTGCTCCACATTCGGCGCCACTCCTGGTGAAGGCCGGGGACCGGCCGGCCCGCCAGCTCATCGAGCTTCCGGCCCGCAGCCTCCAGCCACGCCTCTTCGGGGATCCCGTCCACTTCCACCTGCTTCCACTCGGGGATCCCGTAGACAGCGCGAATCAAGCCCCCCTGCGGCAGGCCGTACTTCCCCTCCAGCCGCCGCACCTGCTCACGGTCGAAGCGGCCGATGACCCCGCCGAAGTCGAAGAAGACGGCGGCCACCTGGTGGTCGTTCATGCCGCCTCGCCGAAGGGGAGCAGCACGGCCCGCCCCTCGCGGTCTACGACGCACAGGTCAGGAAATCGCATGGCCCGCCACATGGGAATCAGGATACCAGGATCGAGGCCTAACAGCCACGATAGGTACAGCACGAGGACGAGGCCGTGCGAGACGACCAGCACATCCCGGCCGGCATCGGTCAGGTGCTCCACCGCGGCGACCATACGCTCCTGGGCCGCGGCGCGGCGCTCCCAGCCCGCCACCTCCTCCCCACGGAGGTACCGGCTAACAAGCTCCTGGTAGTCCGCTCTCGACCCCAACCACGGCCGCCCCTCGACCTCCCGCAGGTCTGGCTCGATGCGCACCTCCAGGCCCCGCGCGTCCGCCAGGATGCGCGCGGTTCGCGCCGCCTTCGCTTCGGGGCTGGAGCAGACCACGGCAGGCGGTGCGTCAAGGCTGTGCGCGAGCCGCCGGGCCGCTTGCTCGCCGTCCCAGGACAACACCCACTGCGAGGACGGAACCGATGGGTCGATGACTGGCGCGGCGTGGCGCACCAGAACCAGCCGGGGCACCTAGAATCCCCGATACCGGTTGGCTATCGGCAGCCGACGGTCGCGCCCGAAGGCGCGAGGCGTGATCTTCACCCCGGGCGGCGCCTGCCGGCGTTTGTACTCGTTGCGGTCCACCATCTGGACGACACGCACGACCGTGGCGTACTCGAAACCTGTCGCCACGATCTCCTCCACCCCCTTGTCATCCTCCACGTAGGCCTCCAGGATGGGGTCCAGCACCTCGTAGGGGGGGAGGGTGTCCTGGTCCAGCTGGCCCGGCTTCAGCTCCGCCGAGGGCGGCTTGGTCAGCACGCTGTCCGGGATCACGGCTCGCTCGCCGCAGCGGTTGCGGTAGCGGGCCAGCCGGTACACCAGCGTCTTGGGCACGTCCTTGATCACCGCGAAGCCCCCCGCCATGTCCCCGTACAGCGTCGCGTAGCCGGTGGCGAACTCGCTCTTGTTCCCCGTCGTCAGCACCAGCCAGCCGAACTTGTTGGACAGCGCCATGATGATATTGCCCCGAATGCGCGACTGGATGTTCTC
This sequence comes from Chloroflexota bacterium, assembly GCA_016190405.1. The sequence continues at coordinate 4,954 of JACPQO010000142.1, forward strand.
TTCGGCCGTCCCGGGCTCGCGCCCGGCAAAGGGTTTCTCCAGCATCTCCAGGTACGCCGCGTGGGCCGGCTCGATGGGGATGATCATCAACTCGATGCCCAGGTTGTCCGCCAGCTCCTGCGCGTCCTTGATGCTCCCCTCCGACGAGTAGCGAGAGGGCATGCTGACGCCCTTCACGTTCTCGCTCCCCAGGGCGTCCACCGCGATAGCCGCCACGATGCTGGAGTCGATGCCCCCTGACAGGGCCACGACGGCCTTGCCGAACCCGGTCTTGCCCAGGTAGTCCCGCGTGCCGGTCACCAGGGCGGCGTACACCTCCGCTTCCGGCTCCAGCGCTGGCGCGATTCGCGGCTCGACCTTCGGCTTGTCCACGCTGATCGGAGCGTCGCTGAGGTGGATTCGCGGCGCCCCCTGCGCCGCCGCGTAAGCGGCCCGCTCCTGGCGTCGCCGAGGGTCGTGCAGGCGCAGGCGCAGCACCTCTTCCACGTCCAGGTCGCAGACCAGCAGCTCCTCTTCGAACATGGCGGCCCGCGCCACCAGCTCGCCGGCCGCGTTCAGCACCATGGAGCCGCCGTCGAACACCAGCTCGTCCTGGCCGCCCACCTGGTTGGTGTAGCAGACGAACACGCCGTAGTCGCTGGCCCGCGTGGCCAGCATCTCCTCGCGGAAGCGGCGCTTGCCGGCGTGGTAGGGCGAGCCGTTGATGTTGACGATGACCTGCGCCCCCGCGAAGGCCTGGGCCCGCGTCGGGTCGCCCGGATACCAGATGTCCTCGCAGACGTTCACGCCGACGCCCACGCCGGCCAGCGTGTACACCGGGCTTTCGCCGCCCGGCCGGAAGTAGCGGAACTCGTCGAACACGCCGTAGTTGGGGAGGTGGCGCTTATGGTAGACG
>JACPQO010000144.1 GCA_016190405.1 Chloroflexota bacterium
GATGTGTATTAGAGTCAGGTCTGGGCCAGCTGTGTTTTCAGCTGGTTGAGTCTCATGTCAGTTCCTCCTCTGCTGCCAGTTTCGCAGAGGCCTCTCGCCAAACTCTCGCCGGAATATCGCCGCAGGGGGCATCCGGGGAAAGAGAACAGCGGCCCCGTGAGCGGGACCGCTGTCGGCACGTGGCGCGGCTGGTCTAGGCGGGGGCGCCGCCCTTTATGATCTGGCGCTGGACCTCCTCGAAGTCGGGCGGCCGTTCGCCGTCCAGGCTCTCCGAAAGGATCTGCACGTAGCGGTTGTAGCAGTACTTGGCGGCCTCCAGGTGGCCGGACTGGATGTAGCTGCTCATGAGGCGGTACCAGGCCGCCTCGTTGTACTCGTCAACGTCCAGGATGCGCTGGGTGAGCTCGGCGCTGCTCTTGAAGTCGCCGCTCTGGCTTCGGGCCGCGGCCAGAGTGGTCAACAAACGCATGTACTGCTCCTCCATCTGCCAGCGCAGGGTCTCTGCCCACTCGGAGTAGAAGTCCTGGGCGAAGGAGCCCTGGTACAGCGCCAGCGCCTGCTCCATGAGAGCCAGCGCGTCAGGGGCGCCCTTGGCCAGGGCGTCCGCCTGCCGCGCCGCTCGCTGGAACTCCTCCACATCGAAGACGAAGCGCCCGCGGGGGTCCAGGATATAGCGGCCGGAGTCCTTGGCGATACACTCCGGGTAGAGGGCCTGCCGCAGGCGGTAGAGGGTCGAGTGAAAGGCGCTGCCCGTCTTGTCCTCCGCCAGGTCCGGCCACAGGGCGGCCACGATCTCCTCCTTGCGCAGGGGCCGGCGGTTGCCCAGGAAGAAGAAGAACATCTCCTTGCTCTTCTCGCTGCGCCACTCCAGGTCGGTGATCTCGCGGCCGGCGATCTCCACGCGCAGGTTGCCGAACCCGTAGGCGTACACCGTGGTGACGCCTGCCTCCTCCGATTGCGGCGCCTGCGGAGAAATCTCGGGCTCGACGGCGGGCGTCGCCTTGATCACCTTCAGCAGCCGCCCGAAGTAACCGTCGGCCAGCTTGTTGGCCGAGGCGTACTGCACCAGGAGGGGCGCCCGCCTGGCCTCTACCACCAAGAAGTGGTCGTAACCGAGCTCTTGCACCAGCCTGGCGACCATGTCCAGGCACTCCAGGGCCAACCGCTTGCGCTTTAGGGAGAAGTACACGCCGGCCAGGTGGAAGTAGGCGGTAGCCAACTCCCGTTTGGCGTCTCCCCCCTTGAGAAGGCCAGCGGCTTTCTCAATCGAAGCGGCCGCTTCTTTGAGCTGACCGTGGTCCCGCTGCAGCAGGCCCCGGGTTAGGGTACAGAAACCCGTCTCGAAGGTACCGCCGCCCTCCTCCGCCTCCGCCATGGCCTGGCTGGCCCAAGACTCTCCGTTGGCGATATCCCCCATCAGCCTGTAGGTGTTGGCGATGCCGTCCATGATGTAGATGCGGACGTAAGACTCATCCAACCGGGAGGCCACCTCCAGGCCCGGCTGGTAGAACTCCAGAGCCTCTGTGTACTGCCCCTTATCACGCCGCACGTCCCCCAACCCCAGGAGTACGTACGCCTCGTGCTTGCGGCTGGCTTCCAGATACGTCTTCTGTAAGGCTTCACGCCAGACCTGATCCGCCCGGTCGTAATCGCCCCCCAGATAGTAGGTGAAGGCCAGATTGTTGAGGGTCTGTAACAGCCGAGGGCCGTTGCCCAGCCTCAGCCAGCGCTGTCGGGCCTTCTCCAGGTGCACCGCCGCCTCTGACAACTGGCCTAAGGCCATGAGGGCATTGCCGATCTCGTTGTGTACGTGGGCTATGTTGTAGGCATCGCCCTGGGCCTCGTACACCATCAGTACACCCTTCAGCTCCTCTAGCGCCTTGCCGAACTCGCCCGACATCCCCAGGGTGGTGCCCAGCTCCTTGCGGGCCTCCGTCAACACCGATGTCGGCCCGTCGTGCTTGAGCAAGAGGGTGCGCGCCTTGGATAGGGCCTCCTTGGCGTCCCGGTAGTCGCCCTTGACCCGCAGGCACATGCCCTTGGTGATCAGGGCTTGGCCCTGGGCGACCCAGTCGCTGGTGGCTTCGAAGGAGACGATAGCCTGGGCCAGCAGGGCCAGCGCCCGGTCCACCTGGTTCAGATAGTGGAGTATGCGGGCCTTCCACAGGACCAGCTTGGGCTGGACGGCCAGCTCCTCCGGCGGGATGGCCTCCAGCCATTCGGCCAGGGTGTCCCACTTCCCCTCTTCGAACAACTGCCAGCCCACCCGCTCGGTGACCTGGACGATGCTCTCCCAGGCGCTGGCCTGGAGGTAGTGATAGACGGCCTCTTGCCAGTCCCGGGCCTGCTCCCGCAGGGCCGCCGCCGTCAGGTTCAACTCGTGGAAGCGGGCCGGGTCCTGGGAGCGCAGATGACTGATGAGAAACGCCCGAAACAGCCTGTGGCAGCGATACGAGCCCTGGTCCGCCTTCTCGCGGAGGACGAACAGGTTGCGCCGCTCCAGAAAGTTCAGCCGCTCTTCGGCATCGGCGGTCCCCAGAAGCTGGTTGAGGAACTCTAGCTGGATGGCGCGCGGCACGGCGGCGCCGACGAGGAACTCTTTCACGTCCGCTGGCAGGGGATCGAACTGCTCCAGCTTGATGTATTGGAAGAGCGTGTCCGACCCGCGTAGCTGCTCCAGGGAGATGGAGGTGCGGGCCGCCTGGACCTTATCGGCCATGAGGATGAGGGCCGCCGCCCAGCCTTCCGTCAGGTCGGCCAGGTGCTGGGCGTCATCCAGGGATATCTCCTTGCCCAGCACGTCCCGGAACAGCTGGACGACCTCCTCGCAGGCGAAGGCGAACTCGGGCCCGGCGATGGTGGCCACCTCCTGCCGGGCCGACATGAGCGGCAGCACAGCCAGCTGGGGCCAGGTGCGGCCGGAGAGGATGAGATGGCAGTTGTCGGGGAGGCGGTAGAGCCAGCCGTCCAGGACCTGGCGCAGGTCGTCGGGCGCCTCGTCCAGGTAGTGGAAGTCGTCCAGGACGAGCACGAACGGCTGCCCGAGGGACTGGACGGCCATGACCAGCAGGTCCACCACCGCTTCGGGGGCGAGCGGCCGTGCCTGTTGCAGCTCGCGGGCCAACTCCATTCCGAAGCCGGGGAAGCGGCGCTGTCCCGACGCGAGCAGGTAGCGCAGGAACGTTTGAAGGTCGCGGTCCCGTTCGTCCAGGGAGTACCAGCAGACGGGAGCGTTCCAGGACTGGGCGAAGTCCAGCAGGAGAGTGGTCTTGCCGTAGCCGGCAGCGGCGCTGACCAGGGTGAGGCGGCGCTGTAGCCCTTCCGCCAGCAGCTCGATGAGGCGCTGGCGGCGGATGACGGCGGGACGGCGGGCAGGCAGGTTCACCTTGGAGGGGTAAGGGACCTCCAAGGGAAGAGGGCCCCGCCTACGGGTCTCGGTAGTCTTAGCCATCACACCCCGGCAGACGCTCGTGGGCGCGTTATCCGGCGTCCACAGGTAAAGACGGGGTGAAGGCCCCGCCGTTACGGTCGCCGCTGGCCGTTCGCTCCGATTCAGCAGCGACGGGCCGGCCCAGCACCCTCAGGAACAGATCGACCACCTGGGGATCGAACTGGCTGCCCCGGTTGCGGCGGATCTCCTCGACCGCCACCGCCTCCGAGCGCGCCGCGCGGTAGGGCCGGTCCGAGGTTATGGCGGCGAAGGCGTCCACGACGGCGAAGATGCGCGCTCCCAGGGGTATCTCCTGGCACCTCAGGCCGTATGGATAGCCGCCGCCGCCCCACTGTTCGTGGTGGGCGCGCACGATCTCGGCGGCGCCCCGCAGGGTCTCCACCTGTCGCAGCATCTCCCAGCCGGTCTGCGGGTGCTGGCGGACGTACTTCCAGTCCTCAGGGCCTAAGGGGCCCCGTTTGTTCAGGACCTCGCCGGGGATGGCAACCTTGCCGACGTCGTGGAGGAGGCAGGCGGCCTCGATATCCCGCCACTGGGGCGAGCCCTCGGCGATTCCCATCTCGCGGGCCAGGGCCAGGCAGAGGGCGGTCACCCGCAGCGTCTGGCTGTCGAAGCCCGCCTCGCGGGCGGACAGGGCCAGGACGAGGGCCTCCAGGGGCTGGTGCGCATCCCCTTGCTCCGGCTGCGCGTCGTCGATGCTGGGGGCGGCCAGGCTCACCCGGTTGCGGCCGTTGAGCTTGCTGCGGTAGACGGCCATGTCGGCGTAGTAGAGGAGGCGCTGCGGGTCCTGGCAGGGGTCCGGGAAGCAGGCTACGCCGAAGCTCATGGTTATGCGCACCGGCTCCGGCGAATCGGTGACCGGGATGGCGGCGGCCTCCACCGCCGCCCGCAGGCGTTCCGCGACCCGCAAGGCGTTATCGGACGGCGTATCGCGCAGCAGGATGAGGAACTCCTCGCCGCCGAAGCGGCCGAC
>JACPQO010000143.1 GCA_016190405.1 Chloroflexota bacterium
ACCGGGTGATCCCCTTCGACAACCGTGGGTCTGGCCGCTCGGAGAAGCCGAGGGAGCCGTACAGCATCGCCCAGATGGCGGACGACGCGGCCGGGCTCCTGGACGCCCTGGGCATCGGCCGGAGCCACGTGTACGGCATGTCTATGGGCGGCATGATCGCCCAGGAGATGGCCTTGCGACACCCCGTGCGGGTAAGGGCACTGGTGCTGGCGGGCACCATGGCCGGCGGGCCCAACGCCGTGATGGCGGGGCCGCAGTTGATCCAGCAGTGGGCGTCCACGGCCACGCTGCCGCTGGAGCAGGCGGCGGAAGCGGGCTTGAAGTTCCTGTACAGCGACGGGTTCATCGCGCAGAACAAGGAGCGGCTGGTGAAGCGGGCCCTGGAGCTGGCCTACCTGATGCCGCCCATCGACGCCCTGCAGCGACAGTTCATGGCCGTCGCTCAGTTCAACACCTACGAGCGCCTGCATCAGATCCTGGCGCCGACCCTGGTCATCACGGGAACCGACGATAGGATCGTGCCGGCCGTGAACTCGCGCATCCTGGCCGAGCGTATCCCCGGCGCCCGCCTGGTGGAGATCGAAGGCGCCGGGCACGGCTTCCTGGTGGAGAAGGCGCAGGAGGGGAACACCGCCGTTCTGCAGTTCCTGCGGCAGCACGGGCCCGCCACGGGCCCAAAGTAGGCCAGCACGCTACGCGTGCCCAGGGAGTGAACAGGGCAGCCGCCCTCTGTTACACTGTGCACTGTCGTTATGGCGCCCCGGCGTTTCAGCCTGGATGAGGCCGAGAGGCTGCTCCCCCGCTTAAGCGGGCTGCTCCTGCGGTTGCAGGAGCTGAAACGCGAGCACGACCAGCTTCAGGAACAGGCGCGGGAAATCGAAGGGAAAATGGCCTCCGACGGCCACCTGCTGGAAGCCGGGCTCAATCAGGCGCGCCAGGCCATGGTCAGGGCGGCTGCCGAGGTGAGTGCTTTGATCGAGGAAGTGCAGGCGTTGGGCTGCGAGCTTAAGGACATCGACCAGGGGCTGGTGGACTTCCGGACCGTCGTGGATGGGCGGGAGGTGTACCTCTGCTGGAAGCTGGGCGAGCCCGCGATCGCCTGGTGGCACGAACTCCAGACCGGCTTCGCCGGCCGGCAGCCCCTGCCGGAGCGGTCATGACCGAAGAGGTCTCCTCCCCTGCATCTGAACAGGACGAGCTGCTGCGCCGGCTGGACAGCGCCCGCCAGGCCCTGATGGACACCCTGGCCGGCTGCGACCCCGAGAAGTTCGCCCTGGAGACACCTCAAGGGAACTCCCTAAAGCGGGTCCTGGAGCGGACCGCGGACGACCTGAACTTCTACTACGGACGTCTGGTAGCGCGCGCCGTGTCGCTGCCGCAGCCGCCGTGCCTGGAAGGCGCAGACTTCGCGTCCCTGCGGGAGGCTGTCATGTCGCTACAGGTGGCGCACCGCCGGTTCTCCAACCTGTTGCACGACCTGGTGCCGGCAGACCTGGACCGCAGCGCGGTGGACGAAGAGCACGGTAGCTACACCCTGCGCCAGGCGCTCGAGATGGCCGCGGCGCACTACAGCCTGCGGGCCCAGCAGGTAGCGAACATCCTGGCCCAGACGCCCGGGCGCGACGCCTGACCCGGGGCTGGCGCGGAGGCCCATCGATGAACAGCGGTAGACCGCCGGTACGCATAGCGCACGCCTACGGCAACCGCCGCGACGAGCTGCAACAGGCGCTGGCGGCCCCGATAGATATGATCGAGGCGGACGTCTGGTACCGCGGGGGAAGGCTCTGGGTGCGGCACGAGCGGCGTCTGGGCCCGCTGCCGCTGTTGATGGACAGCCGGATGCGCGCCCATCGTCCCGGCCCCCTGGCGATCCCCATCTGGCCCCGCCACTTCGCGCGTTGGGACGCGGACCCCCTGAGCCTGGCGGAGCTCCTGGAGACCGCCCGCGGCAAGCGGCCGCCGCTGCTGGACGTGAAGGGACGCTACGCCGCGGCGGGAGACGCGGCCTTCGCTGCCGCTCTGTCGCGTCAGGTGTCAGAGCACAGCGCCCAGGAGGAGGTCGCTGTCTGCGGCCAGAACTGGGCCGTGTTAAAACGGCTGCGGGAGATCGCCCCGCACCTCCACGTGCGTTACTCCATCGAGAGGCCCGACCAGTGGCAGGCGTTCCTGCGCATGATCGAGGGCGACGAGGGGGCCCGTCGCGTCTGCATCGAGCACAGGTTCATGGCCCCGGACAAGGCGCGCTTCCTCGAAGACAGCGGCATCGATGTCTACTGCTGGACCGTGGACGACCCAGCCGAGGCGGAGCGGCTGCTGGCCGCCGGCGTGGACGGGATCATCAGCAACAACCTGGCGCTGCTGGCTTCCCTGGGCAGCGCGCCATCGCCGTCGCCTGGGAGGCAGCCATGAAAGCCGTAGCATTCGTGCGCCCGGGGCAAATGGAGAGCCGGGACGTCGCGGACCCGCAGCCGGGCCCGGGGGAAGTGGTCGTCGCCGTGGCCTATTGCGGCATATGCGGCTCGGACCTCCACGAGTACACCACGCAGGGCCAGTCGCTGCGGGCCGCCGGGGTGTTCCAGCCCATCATGGGCCACGAGCTCACCGGCCTCGTCATGGCCCTCGGCGAAGGGGTGCAGGGCATCGCCGAAGGTGACCCGGTGGTCGTTCATCCCGGCGGGTCCTGCGGCCGCTGCTACTACTGCGCCGGCGGCCTGTCCAACCTCTGCGCCGACCAGCGGGGCACCGGCTACCGCCACCCGGGGGGCTACGCCCAGTACGTGGCCGTCCGCCAGGACCAGGCGGTGCGCCTGCCCGACTCCTCATGGTTGAAGCCGGCCGCTCTGACTGAACCCCTGGGCGTGGCCCTACGGGCCCTGCACCGCGGCGGCTTGCAGCCAGGCGAGACCGTGTTCGTGGCCGGCGGCGGGCCCATCGGCCTCCTAACCCTGCTGGCGGCCAGGCACGAAGGCGCCGGCGTCGCGTTCGTATCGGAGCCGGCGGCGTCCCGACGCGAGCTGGCCAAGCAACTCGGCGCCGATCATGTCCTGGACCCGGGCGAAGGCGCCGCCTCCGCGGTCCGCTCCGTCACGAAAGGTCTCGGCTGCGACCTGGCCGTGGAGTGCGTGGGCATCGCCCCAGCTATGGACGACTGCCTGGCCGCCACCCGTCGCGGCGGCAGGATCGTGGTGGCCGGGGCGTTCGAGCAGCCCTCTACGATCAACCTGCTCACCCTGCTGATCCAGGAGCACAGCGTCATCGGCACATTCGGCTACGCCAGCGAGTTCCCGGAGGCGGCGCGGCTCATCACCTCCGGAGCTATAGACGTGACCCCCCTCATATCTGGCGTCGTGGGCCTGGACGAGCTACCACGCACCTTCGCGGAGCTGGCCGCCGACCGGGGCCGGCACCAAAAGGTGCTGGTCTGCCCCAACCCGGGACGCGGCGGCTAGTCGAATTGGGGTGCGAGCAGGACAACCTGAAGGTCATTACCTATTTAGATTGCCCTCTGCGGACGCAGGAGTGGGGTTATTTTGTTTAAGACCATAAGGTCGCCCCTACATCGGCGAGCGCGCCCCTAGGCCGGAGCCCGACGGGGGATCAGGTGCACGGCCGTGGCCTTGAAGGAGGCCACCACGCGGCTACCTGGGCCCAGGCACAGCTCCTCCAGCGACTGTTTGGTGATGAGGGCCACCATAGCGAACCCGGCGTCCAGCTCGACGCGGGCGTGAGGGCCGGCGGGGAGGATACGGCGCACCGTCGCCGGCAGCCGGTTGCGGGCGCTGGTGGGGCCGGGGTGGTCCTGGGCCGGGCTTAGCACCACGTCTTCGGGTCGCAGACAGACCAGGACAGCGGGGCCCGGGTCGGCGGCGACCGCCGCCTCCACCACCGCGCCGGCGACGTCCACCAGGGCCAGGCCTGCCTCCAGGGACCGGACGCGGCCGGGGGCGATGGTCTCGATGCCCACGAAGGCCGCCACCTCCTCGTCCACCGGCGTCGCGAACACCTCCGCCGGCGTCCCCACCTGCCGTATCCGGCCGCCGATGAGGACGGCCAGGCGCTGGCCCAGCCGCAAGGCCTCGGCGCGGTCGTGGGTCACGAAGACCGTGGCCACGCTGCTCTGCCCGAGGGCGCGGTCGAGGTCATCGATGAGGGCGTCGCGGCTGGGCGCGTCCAGAGTGGCGAAGGGTTCGTCCAAGAGCAGCACCTCCGGTTCCAGGACCAGGGCCCGGGCCAGGCTGGTGCGCTGGGCCTCGCCGCCGGAGAGGGTGCGGGCGGAGCGCTGGGCCAGCCCGGCGAGGCCGAAGCGCTCCAGCCACTGCGATACGCGCGGCCGCTGCTCGCCGCGGGGGACGCCGCGCAGGGAAAGGCCCGAGCGCACATTGGCCTCCACGCTGGCGTCGAGCAGGAGCGGCTCCTGGAACACGACGGCCATGCGCCGCCGGTAGGCGAGATAGCCCCCGCTCAGCGGCTGGCCATCGAACGTCACCTGGCCGCGGGAGGGGTGCTCCAGCAGGGCCATGACATGAAGGAGGGTGCTCTTGCCGGCGCCGTTGGGGCCCACGGCCGCCAGGACCTCGCCCGGGAAGACGTCCAGCGAATCGACCTCCAGGATGGGCCGCCCGGCGCGCTCGACGACGACATCCCGCAGGCCCAGCTTGGCGTGGCCCTGGGGGATGCCCTTCCAGCGGGTCACGATGCGCGTCTCCGCTGCTGAACGATGGTCAGGGCAACATTCACGGCGTACATCACCAGGAGGAGGATAACGGAGAGGGCGATGGCCGTCTCAAAGTTCCCCTTTTGTGTCTCCAGCACCGTGGCGGTGGTGAGGACCCGCGTCTCGTCCTTGATGTTGCCGCCCACCATCAGCGAGGCGCCCACCTCGTGGATGGCGGCCCCGAAGGCCAGCATCACGGCCGCCAGGAGGGGAAGCCGGGCCTCCTTGAACATCAGCCAGGCATACTGCCAGGGGGACGCTCCCAGAGCCAGGATCTGCAGTCGCAGCTTGGGGTGGAGGTTCTGGATGGCGGCGGCGGTGAGACCGGCGATGATGGGGACAACGATGATGGTCTGAGCGATCACCATGGCCGCCGGGGTGAACAGCAGCTCCATATCGCCCAGAGGCCCCTCCCGCGTCAGCAGGAGGAAGACGAACAGCCCCACCACCACCGGCGGCAGCGCCATGCCGGTATTGACGAGACTGAGCAGCAGATTGCGCCCGAAGAAGCTGCGCAGCCCCAGGAACAGGCCCATGGCGGCCCCTATGGCCAGACCGATGGCGGTGGCCAGGCCGGAGATAGCCAGCGACCGGGCGGCGATGGAGTAGACCTGGCCGTCGCCCTTGAAAATGAGGCGGAATGCCTCAGCGATGCCTTCTCCAATGAGCTCCATTGGGCTCGCCTCCCTCTAGCGGCCGCTGCCCGGGGCGGCCAGGCCGGCGTCAGGATAGAACAGGGGCTCCCCGTACTGCTCGACGCCGAAGGTGCGGATGATCTCCTGCCCTTGGGACGACGTCACAAAGTCGGCGAAGGCACGGGCGCCCTCGGCGTTGACCTTGCCGCTCTCGTCCGGGTTCACCACGATCACGTGATAGACGTTCAGCAGGCCTGCGCCCCCCTCCAGGAGGACCACCAGCCGCAGGCGCTCTTTCAGGGCCAGATATGTGCCCCGGTCAGCCAAAGCGTAGCCGTCCTTCTCGTTGGCGATGAACAGGGTCTGGCCCATCCCCTGGCCCGTCTCCTTGTACCAGGGCTGTTGGAAGGGAGCCAGGCCCGCGTCGGCCCATAGCTTCTTCTCCCGGGCGTGGGTCCCCGATTCATCGCCGCGGCTGAAGAAAGTGGAACCGGCCCGCGCGATCTTGGCCATCGCCTCGGAGGCGCTCTCCAGCCCGGAGACATCGGCCGGGTCAGCGGCAGGTCCCACGATGACGAAGTCGTTGTGCATCACCAGGCGGCGATCGACACCGTGGCCGGCGGCCATGAAGGCCTCCTCCGCCTCGGGGGAGTGGACCAGGAGCACGTCGGCCTCCCCCTCCTCACCCAGCCTCAGGGCCTGCCCGGAGCCCACGGCGATAGGCTTGACGTGGTAGCCGGTCTGCCGCTCGAACGCGGCAACCAGCGTTTCCAGGAGGCCGCTGTCCTGGGTACTGGTCGTGGTGGCCAGAATTAGTTCGTTGCCCCCGCCGCAGGCGGCGAACAGCGACGCTAGCACAAGGGAAGCAAGACCCAGGACCATACGCAGGCGCAAGAAAAGCCTCCTTCAGCAAACCTAACCGCTGGGAGGCAGGCACGCAACGGTCAAAGCGCGGTGATATTCTCTGCCGCCGGGCAGCGGCAAGGCGCGGGTGGACCTACGGGCGGCGGCCGTTGCGCCGGAGCATGAAGGCCAACAGGCCCAGAGAGGCGGCTATGAGCAGGGCCAGAGAGACGTATTGGAGGCGCGACCGGGGAGGAGGGTCGGCCGCCGGAGTCCGCGCCAGCACGCCGTTCGCCACCGCCGCGGACAGGGGGCCGTTCGCCCCTCCGGCCACCGGGGCCAGAGCAGGCCCCTTGGCCAGACCGAACGCAGGCCCCTTCGCCGAGCCTGGGGCGGGCTCTTCCAAGGCTCCGCCAGGACCAGCTTGGGCCGGCTCCCCCTCGTCGAAGTAGTGGACGCGCCGCAAGGGGACTTCCTTCATGAACACGCCGATGACCACCGCCGCCATCATCACGAACACGGACACGAAGAAGGCATCCGCTATGGAAGCGGCCAGGGCCACCTTCACCCCCTGAAGGGTCTGCTGGAACAGCGCGTCTCCCTGAGCGCCGAAGGAGTTGAAGGCATCGCTGACCCGGGCGAAGGCCTGCTGGTTAAGCAAGAACTGGGGGTCCTTGAGGGCGGCGATGAACTGGGGCTGCGAACGGACGGACTCGGGCACGTTGGTCTGGAGACCGTCCGAGTACTGCCGCTGGACCAGGGAGAACATCAGGGCGACGCCCATGGTGCCGCCCACAGCCCGCAGGAATTGCATCGTGGAAGTCGATATCCCCATGAAGCGGTAGGGCACCGCGTTCTGGACGGCAAGCATGAACAGGGGCATAGACATGCCCAGGCCGACGCCCAAGACCAACATTCCTCGCGTGGCGTCGCCGCTGCTGGAGTTGGCGGTCATGGTCGAGAGAAGGTACATGCCGGCGACTATGATCACGAGGCCGACAGTGCCCAGGATCCGGTAACGCCCGAAGCGGGACATGACCTGGCCAGCGATGGCGCTGGAGACCGCCATGGCTATCATCATGGGCATGGTGACCAGGCCCGAGTTGGTGGCCGAGCGTCCGATCACGCCCTGGACGAACAAGGGGATGTAGAACAGGCTGCCGAACATGCCGATGCCGGTGACGAGGGTGACCAGGGCCGATACCGTGAAGACCCGGCTCCGGAACAGCGACATCGGCAGGAGCGGCTCTTCGGTCCGCAGCTCGGCGTAGGTGAAGACGACGACTCCGGCGGCGGCCCAGGACAGGAGGCCGAGGATTTCAGCCGAGACCCAGCTGTAGCGGCTGCCCGCCCAGGAGAAGGCCAGGAGCATCGGCACTACGGTGGCCATGAGCAGGAAGATGCCCCGGTAGTCCAGCCTGGGCCTGACGGCGGGGCGGATATTGGGCATGCCGAAGAACAGGACAGAGAGGGCCACCGCCCCCAGCGGCAGGTTGACGTAGAATACCCAGCGCCAGTGGGCGTGGTCCGTCAGGGTGCCGCCGATGAGGGGGCCGATGACGCTGGCCGAGGCGAACACGCCGGACATCAGGCCCGCCCACTTGCCGCGCTCAGCCGGAGGGAATACGTCGCCGATGATGGCGAAGGCGATGCCCATGATCATGCCGGCGCCCAGCCCCTGCACGACCCGGAAGGCGATCAGTTGCTCGATAGTCTGAGAGGAGCCGGCTAGAGCTGAGCCCAGGAGGAGGATGAAGATGCCGGCCATGTAGAAGGGCTTGCGCCCGAAGATATCGGTGAGCTTGCCGACGATGGGAACGGTGGTAGTGGAGGCCAGCATGAAGCCCGTGCCCACCCAACTGAACAGGCCGAAGCCGCCCAGGTCGCCCACGATGCGCGGCATGGACGTCCCGACCACCGTCTGGTCCATGGCCGAGGTGAACAGGCCCAGGAGCGTACCGGCCATGATCACGACCTTGGTACGGGTGCTCATCTGGGAGAACGAGCGAACTCCGGGCTGGACCGCGGCAGCCATCCTACACCCTCACCTCGCGGCCTTCCTCCGCCTCCACCGCTTCGGCAGCCGCCACCAGGTCGCGCAGGGCCAGCACCAACCGTTGCAGCTCCTCGGGGCTCAGGCGACCGAAGATCCGGCTCATGCGCGCCCGGCCGGTCCGTTCCATCTCTTCCACGGTCCGCAGGCCGGCGCTGGTCAGGTGATGGCGGACCAGACGCCGGTCGTCGTCGTCCACCTCACGGCGAACGAGGTCGTTGCGGACCAGGCGGTCCATGATGCGGGTCAGAGTGGAGGGCATAATACTGAGGCGCTCGGCCAGCGTCCCCGCCGCCAGGCCCTCTTCGGCGCGGAGGTTGAACAGCACGCGCAACTGGGTCATGCTCAAGCCCAGGACCGCCCAGGCTTCCAGGCGGCCCGGGTCGGAGCGGGTCAACATCCGCCCGAAGAGCTGGAAGGCCTCCTCATGCAAGCCCGGTTCGTCCATTTGTTGCCTCTAATGCAAATATTTACGGCTCACGAAAAGTTTACCACACAACAAGGAAAAGCGCACCCGCTGGCTGGGGCGCGTCTCGATTGGTAGGATAGACCCGTGCCCGACGAATTCGAGCCCGTCACGGAGAACCAGGCGCTCCAGGAGGCGGTCCTCGCGCACATCCAGGAACAGGGTCGCATCACCTTCCGGGAGTTCATGGCGCTGGCCCTCTATCACCCGCAACTGGGGTACTACTGCTCGCCGCGGGAGAAGCTGGGCCGCAGCGGGGACTACCTGACCAGCCCCGAGGTGAGCCCCGTGTTCGGGGCCCTGGTGGGCCGGCAGCTCCGGCAGATGTGGGATGCGCTGGGCAGCCCGTCCGCCTTCCCGGTGGTCGAGGCGGGAGCAGGCACCGGCGCCCTCTGTCGCGACCTGCTACGCTGGGCCCGCCGCACGGCGCCGGAGTTCTTCCGGACCCTGGAATACACCATCGTCGAGGCCAGCCCGGCCCTGGTCCAACGCCAGCGCGACGGCCTGGCAGGCGATGGCGAGGTCGCCCAGCGCGTATCGTGGTCCGGCGCCCTGCCCCACGGCATCGAGGGCTGCATCCTCAGCAACGAACTGCTGGACAGCCTGCCGGTGCACCGCGTGACCGTGCAGCAAGGCCGGCTGCTGGAGATCTTTGTGGGCTGGGACGGCGCGCGTCTCCAGGAGGAGGTGGCGCCGCCTTCGTCGCCGGCCATCGAGGAGTACTTCCTCCGGCTGTCGCTCCTCCCCGGCGAGGGCTGCCGGGCCGAGGTGAACCTGGAGGCGCCGGCCTGGATGAAGGAGGCGGCCGCCGCCCTGGCCCGCGGCTTCATCCTCACCTTCGATTACGGCTACGAGGCCGAGGAGCTGTTCGCGCCCTGGCGGCAGGAGGGGACGCTGCTCTGCTTCTACCGGCACAACCCCAGCGGCGACCCCTACGCCCGCCTGGGCCGGCAGGACATGACCAGCCACGTGGACTTCACATCGCTACGCCGCGCCGGCGAGGAGGCCGGCCTGACGACCCTGGGGATGGTCTCTCAGACCGAGTTCCTGACCAACCTGGGCATCGCCGATGCCCTATCGCCGCCCAACGAGGGTGACCCCAGCCTTGAGGAGTACCACGCCCGCCGCCGCGCCGTCATCGAGCTCCTGGACCCGGCCGCCCTGGGCCGCATCCGGGTCCTGGCGCAGGCGAAAGGCGTTGCCGGCTATCCGCTGGCGGGCCTGGAAAGGGGAAGCGCATGATGCCCCAAGCGGGCGACGACGCGCCTGACTTTACGTTGCCCAGCACGGCGGGAGAGCTGACGTTAAGCCGGCTCGCGGCCGGCACGAAGGTGGTGCTGGCCTTCTATGCCGAGGACAACACACCCCTCTGCTCCAGCGAGGTGTCCGTCCTCAAGGAGGACTACGAGCTGGTGCAGCAGCTCGGTGCGGAGGTCGTGGCCGTAAGCGCTGATAGCCTGGAATCGCACCGCGAGTTCAGCCAGCGGCTGGGCGGCCTGCCCTTCCCGCTGGCCAGCGACGAGGGACTGGCGGCGGCCAGCGCCTACGGCGTGGTCGACGAGTCGGGAAAACGGTCGCGACGGGCCGTGTTCGTCATCGAGCGAGGGGGCAAGATCGCGCACGTGGTGCCCTGGTTCCAACCGGGCAACCCGTCGCAGTACGAGGCCATCTTCGCCGCCCTGGGGTTCGACGTGTGATATCATACGCCCAGGCGCCCAGGCGTATAGGCGCCCAAAGAGACGGACATGGCCAGGCGCATGACTGTAATTTTCGACGACGAAGAGCTGTACACGGCCCTTAAGGTGGAGGCGGCCCGCCGCCACTGTCCGGCCAAGCAGATAGTCGCGGAGGCGATACGGGAGTGGTTTGTCGAATTCCAAGAAGACGAAGAGGATCGCCGCATCGCTGAGGAAAGGCTGGAATCCTATCGTCGTGAGGGTGGCGTTCCTCACGATGAGGTCATGGAGAAGCTAGGCCTTACTCGCGTACGGAAATCCTAGTTGTATCGAATCCGCTATGAGCCCGGGCAGAGCGTGAACTGCTCTCCTTGCCGCTGAACATCGAACGTTATTCTCAGCGTTCGGATAAGAACCGAGACCACCTATCGCGACCTCTAGCATGACCCAAGACTACACGCCCCTGGTGCTGGACCACTTCCAGAACCCCCGCAACGCCGGCGAGATGCCCGACCCGGACGCCGTCGGCTTCGAAACCAACCCCGTCTGCGGCGACACGATGCGACTGATGCTGCGCCTCAACGGCGAGCGCATTGTCGAGGCGCGCTTCCAGACCTCCGGCTGCCCGGCGGCTATCGCCACCAGCAGCGTCTGCACGGAGATGATCACCGGCCTTCACCTGGCGGAGGCGGCACGGCTGACCAAAGCGGACTTCGCGCGGGCCCTAGGTGGCCTGCCGCCCGGCAAGCTCCACTGCTCGGTCCTGGCCGCCGACGCCCTGGGCAAGGCGATCGAAGACTACCGGCAGCGGCAGGCCACCTAGCCGTCTGCCGAGACTATTCCTAACCCTAACGTAATGGTTGTCGGCGGCGGTCAGGAGACGATAGAATGGTGCACACGACCGGAAGGAACGCCCCACCGTGCGAAAGCTGGAATACTTCGCCCCCCACAGCCTTCAGGAGGCGCTGGACCTGCTGCGGCAGCGCGGCGATAACGGCCGTCCGCTAGCCGGCGGCACCGACCTGGTGGTGCAGATGAAGGAAGGGGCGGCCAAGTTCCCCCTGCCTTCCTACGTTATCAGCCTGCGCCTAGTCCCCGAGCTCAAGGGCATCGAGTTCAGCGAGTCCGCTGGACTGCGCATCGGCTCCGCCGTCACCATGGCCGAACTGGCCGAGTCGCCCGTCATCCGCCAGCGCTTCCCGATCATCGCCGACGGCGCCGGCCTGGTCGGCTCCCTCCAGACCATGAATATGGCGACCGTGGGCGGCAACCTGTGCAACGCCGCTCCCTCCGCTGACACCGCGCCGCCGCTCCTGGCCTGCGAAGCGCAGGCGGTCGTCGCCGGGCCGGCGGCACAGCGCACGGTACCCCTGGACGAGTTCTTCCTGGGCCCCGGCCAGACCGCCCTTCAGCCGGGCGAGCTACTGGTAGAGCTGCGGGCGCCCGCGCCGCCGCCCAGAACGGGCGGTGTCTACGCCCGGCAAACGCCCCGCAAGCAGATGGACATTGCCGTGGTAGGGGTTGGGGTTCTGCTGACGCTGAGCGGCGACCGCATCGAGCGGGCGCGCATCGCCCTGGGCGCCGTGGCGCCCACGCCCATACGGGCCAGGCAGTCGGAAGCGATGATCGAGGGCCAGGTGGCATCGGACGAACTGTTTGCGAGGGCGGCCGAGGCCGCTGCCGGCGAGTGCAGGCCCATCTCGGACACACGCGGTTCGGCGGAGTTCCGGCGCCACCTGGTGCGGGTCATGACAGAGCGGATGCTGCGGGAGGCAGCGGAGCGCGCGAAGAGGGACGCCTGATGCAGGCAGGCGCGTACCTGATTTTGCTGGGCTTACCCTTCGACAGGCTCAGGGTGAGCGGCCTGATCGTTGCGCCGACGGTGGTCCTTCGACAAGCTCAGGACGAACGGGAGGGGGAGTTGCGGGCGCTATGAGTAGCAAGAGAGAGTACACGGTGATCTTGGACCCGGACCCCGAAGGGCGTGGCTTCACAGTCCACGTCCCCGCCCTTCCCGGATGCATCACCCAAGGTCGCACACGCGATGAAGCGATTCGACGAGCGCGGGAGGCCATCCTTGTCCACCTAGAAGGCTTGATGGCGGATGGCGAGCCCCTCCCGGATGACGTTACAGCCGTCGAAGTGTTGAAGGTCGCAGTCTAATCGAGGACCCCATGCCCAAGCAGATCATCAACCTGACGGTCAACGGCCAGCCCTGCGAAGTGGCTGTCGAGCCCCACTGGACGCTCCTGGAGACGGTGCGTGAGCAGCTGGGGCTGACCGGCAGCAAGGAGGGCTGCGGCACCGGGGACTGCGGCGCCTGCTCCCTGATCGTGGACGGGCGGCTCATCACCTCCTGCCTCATGCTGGCGCCCGAGGCCGCCGGGCGCGACATCATCACCATCGAAGGACTCGCCCGCAACGGCGACCTGCATCCGGTGCAGCAGGCGTTCATCGATACCGGCGGCGTGCAGTGCGGCTTCTGCACGCCGGGGATGATCATGGCGGCCAAGGCTCTGCTGGAGCGCAACCCGGCCCCCACTCTCGATGAGATACGCGAGGGGCTGGCCGGCAACCTCTGCCGCTGCACCGGCTACGCCAAGATCTACGAGGCGGTGCAGGCGGCGGCGCAGCGGAGCCACTAGAGGGAGAAGGCGGATGGCCCAGGAGATCGCCACTCAACAGGAATACCGCAGTGTCGGCAAGCCGGTCCCGCGCATCGAGGGCGTGGGCAAGGTCACCGGCAAGACCGTCTACGCCGACGACATGAAGCTGCCCCGCATGCTGCACGCCAAGGTCCTGGGCAGCCCCTACGCCCACGCCCGCATCAAGTCCATCGACACGAGGGCCGCGCGAGACCACCCGGGCGTGGCGGCCGCAATAACATCGCGTGATCTGCCGCCGTTCAAGGCGAACCCCTCCAACCGGCGCGGCATCATCTTCGCCGACGGCGAGGCGCTGTTCTACGGCCAGCCGGTCGCCGCCGTCCTGGCGGAAGACCCCCACGTGGCGCAGGAGGCGCTGGCCCTCATCGAGGTGGAGTACGCGGAGTTGCCGGCCGTCGTCGACCCGCTGGAGGCGATGAAGGAGGGCTCCGCGCTCGTGCGCTCGCCGGTCCACGACGTGGACCGCTCGGAGGAGCGGGGCCACATCACGATAGACGTGAAGGAGAAGGAGGCCGAGGGGAAGGCCACCAACATCGCGGGGCAGATGTCCTTCAAGCGGGGCGACGTGGAGGCGGCCTTCGCCGAAGCCGACTGCGTCATCGAGGGGACCTGGCCCTCGGCCATGGTGCACCAGGGCTACATCGAGCCCCACGCCACCATCGCCGACTACGACGTTGCGGGGGAGCTGTCAATCTGGACCAGCACCCAGGCCCCCTTCTACATCCGCGACGAGCTGGCGCAGACGCTGGGCATCCCGGAGACCAAGATCCGGGTGACGGCCACAGAGGTAGGAGGCGGCTTCGGGGGCAAGATATACCTAACCGAGCTGATGGTGGCCGGCCTGGCCATGGCTGTCCGCCGTCCGGTCAAGTACATCATGAGCCGCAAGGAGGACATGCTGGCGGCCACCCCGGCCCCCCAGGCCATCGTGGAGATGAAGACGGCGATGAAGGCCGACGGCACCCTGACCGCCCTCAAGGCCCGGCTCATCTACGACTCGGGCGCCTTCCCAGGGGCGCCGATGCTCCCCGGCTGCCTGATCGTCGGCGGCTACTACAAGTGCCCCAACCTGGAGATCCAGGGCTACGAGGTGCTGACCAACAAGGTCAGCGTGGGGGCGCTGCGGGCGCCCGGCGCCCACAACGCCACCTTCGCCATCGAGAGCCACATGGACATGATGGCCCGCCCGTTGGGGCTGGACCCCATCGAGGTGCGCCTCAAGAACGCCGTCCAGCAGGGCGACCCGCTGCCCAGCGGCCAGCCCTACCCGGCCATCGGCCTCAGGCAATGCCTGGAGGCCATCGCCGACAGCCAGGTCTGGAAGCGCCGAAAAGCGATAGGCGAGCAGGCGCAAGGTGGTCGATCCGCTCATCCTTCGACAGGCTCAGGACGAGCGGGAAGTAGCGCCAGCCGAGAGCGACTCCGGGGCGTCGGCGTCGCTGTGGGCGGCTGGATGGGCGGCCTGCAGCCGGCCAGCGCCATCGTCTGCCTGAACAGCGATGGCACCATCAACGTCACTGTGGGGTCCGCCGATATTACCGGGACCAATACCTCCTTCGCCCAGATCGCGGCGGAGGTTCTGGACGTTCCCCTATCCACGATCAGCGTGACCACCGGCGACACCAAGACGGCCCCCTACGCCGGCATGAGCGCCGGCAGCAAAACCACCTACACCGTGGGCCGGGCCGTGAAGGAAGCGGCGGAGGACGCCCGGCGGCAGATCCTGGAGATCGCGGCCCAGCGCCTGGAGTCCACCCCGGAGGAGCTGGAGCTGGCCGACGGCGAGGTGCGCGTCCAGGGC
>JACPQO010000146.1 GCA_016190405.1 Chloroflexota bacterium
CCGGCGATATCGCACTCGTCGCCGATGCCGTCGCTATCGCTGTCCTTCTGGTTGCTACCGGCCGTGCCGTTGGCGTCCTGAGGGCAGTTGTCGCCGGTGTTCAGGTAGCCGTCGCTGTCCGCGTCGGTGCTGGGGGGACTGGAGTTGGGCTCCTTGTCGCAGGAGTCGGGGATGCGGTCGCCATCGGCGTCACCGGCCTGGCCCGTAAGGCTGGTGCCGGCGCGGGGGTCCCAGCTGGGGTCAGGAGTGAGCGGACAGGGGTCGAGGCTGTTCTCGAAGCCGTCGCCGTCGGGGTCGCGCAGGCCGGCGGCGAAGGTCACGAAGTTGTAGGTGCCGGCGGCGCTGGGGTTGGTGCGGTAGGTCACGCCGCCCTCGTTGGCTGCGGTGCCGGGGAAGTCCACGGTGGTGGCGTTGATGATGGTGCTGGAAAGCAACTGAGAGCAGAAATCGGTGATAGCGCTGGGAGCGGGCACCGCAATCGGATCGCCGGTGTTCTGCAGGAAAGTGACCGAGGGGTAGCCGAGCTTGGGGTCCGGAGTGACGGCGCCGATCTTAGTGCCGGGCTCGAAGAGCACGAAGTTGATGCCGACGTTAATGCCGGCGACGCTGGTCTGGCCGTAGAGCCGGGCGCGGGGCGTCACGCCAGGAACGATGCGGGCGATGAAGTCGGGGAACTTGGTCACAGCGTCCGGCATCTTGTCGTTGTCGCCGTCCTTGAAGCCGTCGTCGAAGGTCACGGTGTCGGCGGGGTTTATGCTGGAGTTCAGGAGGATGAAGGAGACGTTGAGGCTGGTGTTGCAAGCGCCGCCGATGAGGCCCAGGGTGGCGTTGGAGTTGAGGGTCCCGGCGATGGCGCCGAAGGGGATCGTGTCGCCCTTGGGGATGCCCCACTCCGTCGGCGTGAAGCTGATGACGCCCGCGAAGTTAACGTCGCCCTTCTTCAGGTTGAAGCTGGTGGTAATGCCGGTGGCAGCGCCCGGGGCACTGTTACCGTCGCACTCCCCGGCGTCGCCGGTCTCGAAAGGCTTGGGGTCGACGGTAGCCTCGCTGTCCAGGCAGGCGCTGCCGGTGGGGGCGAAGGTGGTGGCGGCGCCGGCGCTGTCGGTGCTGGCCATGAACGCCAGGAGGGCGAGGACGGAGAGGAAAGAGATGAACACTGCTTGTGTGCCCAGCCAGCGTAGGCCGTTTGACGTGGTACGCATTGCGGCACTTCTCCTTTACGCTAAGGTTCAGCCATCGCGTTCGAGGTCGCCCCTAATGATTACTTCTTACCTCTCATTTGTCAAGATGACCGAGGGACGACTTTGATGAGAGTTTACCACTAGGGTCAAGGATGGTGATGTTTTACGGGAGAGGAAGGCTAACGGGGCTGCGCCTTGGCTCGACGCCGGTACAGAAGGAGGGCGGTGCTCAGTCCGGCCACTGCCGCCGCTGATAGCGCGATGGCGAGGATGTAAACGCCCCGGAATCCCGTGCTGCCTGAGTCGGTGGTGGTGGCTGGGGCGGGGCCCTGCGAGCCGGGAGGACAATCGGTGTCGACGGCTATCTGGGCGTTGTCGGTGGCCCCATCGAAGAAGGTGTCGCCGTCCTCGTCGCCGATGGGCTCGGCGTTGGCGTCGCGCAAGAAGGGGCCCAGGTCCGGCTTGCCATCGCCATTCAGATCGCGGCGGGCCAGAGAGGCCGGGCTGATGCCGGGACCGATGGCCCTCAGCGTGAGCCTGGCCAGCACGCCGGACCCCGAATCGGGGCTGGGCGGGTCAGCGGTGTCGGCGGCCGCCACACGATAGAGGCCGTCGCTGTCTGGCACGGTCTCGGAGACGTCGTAGACGTTGCTGCCCGGGTTGGCGCCCTGGAACTGGTCCACGTCCCGGCCCACGACTTCCAGGATGGCAGGGTCGTACTCGAGGTAGACTTCCCAGGCCAGGAGGTCCTGAACGTCCTGGATGACGATATCGATCCGAAAACTGCGGTCGCTGGCGACCGTCACGCAGGAGTTAATGGGGCCGAGCTCCGCCGGGGTGTTGCCGCTGGGGCTAGCGTCTACGACCAGGCGCGGCCCGTCTGCCGCCGCGGGCTGGACTACCGCGGCCACGCTGATGCCGGCGATGGTGAGGGCGATGGCTGCTGCCCACCGGATAGCCGCGATATGCCCTTTCGGTTGAGGCGTTGCGTTCTCTGCAAAGGTCGTCATCAGTCTATGGAAAAAGGCACAGCCCTACAGCCGTGCCCCCTCGTTTCCGGCCCTCTGGTCCAGTTACGCTCAGGTTTCAACGATCCCGGAGCTTGAGAGAGCCGTGGCTTAGATTATATCACCGGGCGGGGGCTGGCCGCGAACGAGCTAGGCGCCGGCGCGGCGGCGCCGAAGCAGCAAGGCCGCCAGAACGCCTGCCAGGACGAGGATCGCTGCCCCACCCGCTGTCCCTGCAATGACCAGGGCCAGGTCGATGCCGCCATCGCCGCCGACGGTCTCGACCTCGGCGCCGGCGGCCGTGCCGGGGCAAGGCTCGCCGACCCGAATCTCGGCGTCGCTGACGGGGCCATCGAAGAAGGTGTCGCCATCGTCGTCGCCGATCGGCTCGACGTCAGCGTTGCGCAAGAAGGGGCCCTGGTCAGGCTGGCCGTCGCCGTTGAGGTCCGGTTTGTCGATCTTCAACGGACTGACGCCGGCCCCCTTGGCCTTGAGAGTGAGGCGGGCGAGGACGCCGCTGCCGCTATCGGGCGAGGGCGGGTCCGCCGTGTCCAGCGACTGGAGGAGATAGCGGCCGGCCGGGCCCGTGGTCGTCGCCGACAGGTCCACCACCTCGCTGCCGGGGTTAGCGGCCTGGAACATCTCTGTATCGTGGTCCTCTACCTCCAGCACCGCCGGGTCGTAGGAGATGCCGATTTCCCAGGCCAGGAGGTCGGTGACGTTTTCGATGACCAGGTCGATGTCGAAGCTGTCGCCCCGCTCGGCGGAAGCGCAGGAGTCGATCTGGCCCAGGGCGGTGGGCGTGCTGCCGGTGGGGATGACGTCTATGCCCAGCCGGGTGGGGGCCTGGGATACGGTAGCGGATGCCAGACCGCCGAGTGACCAAGCCAGGGTGAAGAGGATGGCGCCGGCCAGCACGGCGGGCAGCGACCTCATGGCGAGCCGGCCCGCCTCCTGGCCAGCCAGCCGGCTGCGCCGACAGCGGCCAGGGCGGCGCCAAGGCCGATGCCAATGGCGATCCAGCCCGCCGTGCTAACTCCACCGCCGCCGCTTTCGCCGGTGGTCTGGCCTCCGCCTGGGCCAGAGGTCCCTCCGGCAGGAGTAGTCAGGCCGCTGCCCGGAGAAGGCGTGCCGCCGCCGGGGGAAGGCGTGCCGCCGTCGGACGACGGGGTCTCGCCGGGAGCGGGGGTGCCATCCGCCTCGGTCCCGGGCACGAAGACCGGGGTTCCTGGAGGTGGGTTGCAAGCCTGCCCAACGGCTACGGCGGCTCCCGATACGTACAGGGAGTACCCCTGCTCGGTGGCTTCCGTCAGCGCGACATCGCTGAGCTGGAGCTCGCTCCGCCCCTGGCCGACGGCGGTGAGCGTGATGCGGCTGAGGACTCCAGACCCCGACTCAGGCGGGCTGAAGCCAAAGTCGAGGAAGGCGACCAGGAAGGCATCGGGGTCGTCCCTCGAGTCGGGCGGTGTCTCCGAGAACTCGACAGGCACGGTATTGCCATTGGCCGCAATGAGCATCTGGTTATCCACTGCGCTCACTTTGAGGACCTTGGGATCATAGTGCAGGAGGAATTGGAAGGCTGTAACGCCGCCGGGGTCGACGCCTCTGTCGAGGACGCCGTTGCCGTTGGCGTCGGTCCACTTGGGAACAGAATCAACGGTGACGTCGACATCCAGCGTCTCACCGATGTCGACCGTGTTGCAGTCCTGGCGGCTGCCCAGGGACGTCGCTGAGTTACCACTGGTGTCAACGTCGACCGCGACGTTGACGGCTTGCTGGCCCCACACCTGAGTGCCGATGACGGCGCCCATCACGAGCGCGGCCACCGCCGCCGCGAATAGAGTCCGAACCGCCACGGCCGCTGTCCTGCTATGGCCTGGGATATCGCACCTGTCTACCGATACGGTGTATTGGGCCGTCCGCGGTAGGTCACTATGCCGGCGGTGGCCGCCGCGACGGCGACGGCGCCCAGCGCCATCAGGATGAACGGCCAGGAGGTAGCGCTGTCACCGCCGCCGCCGCCGGTCTTGGGAGCGGTGGCAGGGGTAACGGTGGGCGTGGCAGTGCCCGCCGCCGTGCCGGTAGGCGTAGGGGTGGCTGTAGCCGTTGGCGTGGGCGTGGGTGTTATGGCGCCGGTAGCGGTAGGCGTGGGGGTCGGCGTCGCAATGGCGGTAGCTGTGGGCGTGGCTGTGGGGGTGGCCGTGGCGCCGGCCGTGGGGGTCGCCGTGGGTGTGGCCGTGGCCGTGGGCGTAGCGGTGGGCGTCGCCGTCGGCGTGGGCGTGCCGCCGGCGGGGCAGCTCTGGCCCACGGCCACCTTGGCGTTGCCGATGACGGTGCCGGGGGTTACCAGGTCGGCGCTGTCGGACCACTTTACAACGCTGGGGGAGGTGTTGGTGGGCGGCGAGGGGGTTATGGTGAGGTCGCTGACGCCGCCGGCGATGCCCTTCAGCGTGATGCGGCTGAGGACGCCCTTGCCGGTCTCGTGGGCGGCGGCGTTGGAGCTGAAGTCGGAGACGGAGAAGAGGAAGAAGTTGGGGTCGGGGTTGCCGTCAGCGTCGCCGTCGGAGTCAGGAGGCGTCTCAGAGAAGTCAAAGATGGGGCCGCTGCCGGCCTTGGCGGTCAGGAGCAATTGGTTGTTGATGGCGGTGACGATGACCTTGGAGGAGTCGTAGTTGAGCATGAACTGGAAGGCGTTGAAGGGGTCCGCCGGGTCTATGGCGTCCACGACCACGTCGATGTCCAGGGTGGCGTTGACGGCGACGGTATTGCAG
>JACPQO010000147.1 GCA_016190405.1 Chloroflexota bacterium
GCGGAGGCCGGGGGTACCCCCGGCCTCCGCTGGCGCGAGGCGCCCAGTGTCCTAACAAGCTTGGAGAGGTAAAGCGCAGATGCGATTCAAGACAGCAATCATCACAGCACTAGTGGCCCTGGTCGCCAGTACCGTCACCGCTGTGTCAGTGGTCCAGTTCTGGCCGGACGACAACGGGGGCAGCCAGGCGGCCGCCCCGACATCCGGCGGCGCCGCTTCTGTCCCGACTTCCGGCTCCGATTCCTCAGGGCTGACCTCCCTCAGCAACGGCTGTCTGGCCGCCAGCGACATCTACGAGACGCTGCGGCCGGCGGTGGTGGAGATCACCGCCACGGCGGCGAACAGGTTCGGGCAGTCGCAAGGGTCGGGCAGCGGTATCGTCATCGACGAGCAGGGCACGATCCTCACCAACTACCACGTCGTCGCCGGCGCCGACAGTTTGGAGGTCAAGTTCGACGATGGCTCCACCGCTTCCGCCCGGGTGCTGGGCAGCGACCCCGGCAACGACCTGGCGGTCATTCAGGCCGACGTGTCCGGCCGGACGGTCACCGCTGCGGCCCTGGGCGATTCGGATGCCCTGCGGCCCGGCGACCCGGTGCTGGCCATCGGCAACCCGTTCGGGCTGGAGGGTTCGCTCACGCAAGGGATCGTCAGCGCTACCGGCCGCACCTTCGCGCCCGGCGACAATACCCGCCCCATCCGGGGGATGATCCAGACCGACGCCCCGGTGAACCCCGGCAACTCCGGCGGCCCCTTGATCGACTGTCAGGGCAAGGTCATCGGCGTTAACGCGGCGTTGGAGAACCCTACGGGGCAGGACGTGAACGTGGGCATCGCCTTCGCTGTTCCCATCAACACCGCCAAGCGGTTTCTGCCGGAGATGCAGGCCGGGAAGACGGTGAGCCACCCGTGGCTTGGGGTGGCAGGACAGGACATCTCGCCGGCGCTGGCCAAGGATGTCGACCTGTCGGTGGAGTCGGGCGTGTATGTGACCCTTGTCTCGCCCAACAGCCCGGCCCAGGAGGCGGGGCTGCGGGGGGCGTTCCGCTCGCAGAGCGAGGCCGAGAGGTCAGCTTCCGTTCCCAGCGGCGGCGACGTGATCGTGGCCGCGGACGGCCAGGCGGTGTCCAGTGTCGACGAGCTGGCCGGCTACCTGGACGCGAATAAGAAGGCGGGCGACACGGTGAAGCTGGACGTGGTCCGCCAGGGCGAGAGCCTGACGGTAGACGCCACGCTGGCCGAATGGCCGGGGTAGGCCGAAGCCGCGTATTGCGGAGGCCGGGGCTTATGGTGGTACGAGTCTGCGGGTTAAAACCCGCAGCTTCGCTCAAGAGCTGCGGATTTCAATCCGCAGTGGGATATTACTTTCCCGAATGAACGTTGGCCCCGGCCTCCCGCTTCCTGGCCCTATCGCTTGAAGACGATGACGTTGACGCCGCCGATGCCGGCGTTGTGCATGAGGGCGGTCCTGGCGCCGGGCACCTGTCGCGGCCCCGCCTGGCCGCGGAGCTGGCGGACCAACTCCGTGATCATGGCGCCGCCGGTGGCCCCGATGGGGTGGCCGCGCGATAGCAGGCCGCCGTCAGTGTTGATGGGGGTGCGGCCGGTGATCTCGGTGTTGCCCTCCCAGATGAAGGGGCCGCCCTCGCCGCGGGGGCAGAAGCCCAGCTCCTCGGCCAGGAAGACCTCGCCCGGGCTGAAGGCGTCGTGCACCTGGACCACGTCCACGTCCTCGGGCCCGATCCCAGAGCGCTGGTAGGCCTGCTTGGCCAGCACGGTGTTCGGCCCCTCGGAAAGGTCCCCCTCGCCGCGCACGTATTGGGGGGTGCCGCCGACCCAGGTGTCCAGGTAGACGGGGCTGGAAGTGTACTGCTTGGCGCGCTTCTCGGAGGCGAGGACGACGGCGGAGGCGCCGTCGGTGGTGGGCGAGCACTCGTAGAGGGTGATGGGGTCGGCGATCATGCGCGAGTTGAGGATCTCTTCCAGGTTGATGGCCTTCTGGTACTGGGCGTTGGGGTTGAGGGCGCCGTTGCGGTGCGCCTTCTCCGAGACCTTGGCGAAGTGCTCCCGCTTGGTCCCGTACAGGTGCATGTGGCGCTGGGCCCACATGGCGTACATGGCAGGCATCAGGGCGATGCCCATCGACTCGTTGTAGCCGCCCTCGCGGCCGCCGACGCCGGTGAGGAGGCCCCGCTCCATCTTCTCCACGCCGATGACCAGGGCCAGATCGTACAGGCCGCCGGAGATAGCATCCGCAGCCAGCATGGAGGCGCGGGAGGAGCTGGCGCAGGCCAGCTCGATATTGGTGATGGGGATGCCGGTCATCCCCAGTTGCCCGAAGGTACGCAGCCCAGCGCCCACTCCCTGGCCGACGTGCCCGCAGAAGCCGGCCTGGATGTCCTTGAACTCGACGCCGGCGTCGCGCAGGGCCTCCAGGGCGGCCACGCGCGCCATGTCGCCGATGCTCTTGTCGGGGTGACGGCCGCAGGGGTGCAGGCCGACGCCCAGGATGACTACTCGTTCGCTCATGCTACGCCTCCGCTCTTACTGTGCCTCGCCGCGTCCCGCTCGTGGAGAGGTATCGAACCATGGGCGGAGCGAGGACATATGGAATGGCTGGCTCTGCCTCCGCTCATCCTTCGATACCTCAGGACGAGCGGGAAGGAGCCTCCGTGGCCGGTGCTCAACACTGTACTATCAGACCTCACTCCTTGGCCGGGCGGAACTTAAAGGCCATGACCTCGTTGCCCTCGGCGTTGACCAGGGCCTTCTCCACGACCAACTCCAGGGGCATGCCGATCCGCACCGACTCAGGGTCGACGTCGGTGAGGACGGTGGGGATGACGACGCCCTCCGGCAGTTGCACCTGGGCGATGACGTAGGGCGCTGTGACCAGCGCTCCCGGCGGCGCCATGCGGGCGATGGTGAAGGTCCAAAGGACGCCGCGCCGGCTCAGGGCGACGGTATCCATCCCGTCGTGGAAGCAGTTCAGGCAGATCTGCCGGGGCGGGTAGAACGCCTCGCCGCACTGCGGGCAGCGGCTGCCCTCCAGGGCGGCCTCGTCGCTGGGGCCGGTGGGCAGGCGCAGGTGGGCGCCGCGCATGGGCACGCGGCGCGGGGTTGTGGGTGCAGTCAAGGGAGGGCTCCTTCCTTCAAACCACTTAACCTTCCTTCAAACCACAAAGGCACGAAGACACAAAGTTCATGGATTAACCCTTTCGCTGTTCGTGACCCTGCTCATCTTCGTGTCTTCGTGGTACTTTTTCGCACCAAGGGCTGCTGCTTCCTTCAAACCACAAAGGCACAAAGACATAAACCCTGCTCATCTTCGTGCCTTTGTGTCTTCGTGGTGACCTTTTCGCTGTTCGGGACCCTGCTCACCTTGGTGTCTTTGTGTCTTCGTGGTGCTTTTTCCACCGCGCGGGCCGCACTACATTCTAGCAGCTTAGCGCGGCGAACTGTGTCATCCTTTCTGGGCAGGTTCGGGAGTGACCGGCTGGCCGCTGGCGCGGTCGATGCTGATCCATTCGGCGCCGCGGGTGGTGCTGAGGCCGCCGGGGTCGATCTCCGCCCGGATGATGGTCAACTCCTCCTCGCTGGGGGGCGGCATCTGTTCCAGTTGGTCGGCGACCAGGGGCTTGAACTCCATCTTGCCCAGCGCTTCGTCCGGGGTGGTCCAGGGCGCCAGGGCGATGAGCCGCATGTGACGGGTGCGTTCGTCGAAGTCGAACATGGCCTCGGCGGTGACGACGCGCCAGGGGCCCGTGCCAGCCGGGAGGCCGACTTGCTCGCGGGCGCCGGGGGAGCCGTCCAGAAAGCCCGGCGAGGAGACGAAGTCCAGCTTGTTGACGAACTTGCGGCGCTGGAGCTTGGTCATGATGATGGTCTGCCAGCACTGGGAGGCGATCTCGTTGGCGCCGCCGGGCCCGCCGAAGCGTCTTTCCGGCTGCTCGTAGGTGCCGCCGATAAACGTGGAGTTGAAGTTGCCGAAGGGGTCGATCTGGAGGCAGGCCAGGAGGCCGTAGTCCATGAAGCCCAGGGCGGCGTGGGCGTCCACCATGTTCATGCCGGTCCAGGCCACGGAGCGGTAGTGGGAGCGGCTGGCCCCCAGCATCATGCGGGGCAGGGGGAAGGCCGGGCTGGGGGCCACGGCGCCCTCTTCCACCACGTATCCGACGCCGGGGGTACGCGTCCGCTTGGCCAGGAGGAGCGCCATCAGCGGCGCCCCGGCCATCTGAACGAAGTAGAGCTTGTCCTCTTCGATGAGGCGAGAGATGTTGCAGATGGTCGCTTCGGTGTCTGTGAAGGAGAGGCGGTCACTCATAGTAGCCCTCCCGAACTGTCTCGGCCTGGCGGAGCTCGATCAGCTTCTTGGCCCCCACCCGCTTGTCCAGCATCTCCTCGTGGGAGGAGACGCTGAAGACCCACTTTTCCAGGTAGTCATCCGTCTTGTTCTGGGCCTGGGCGGCGGCGAACTCCATCAGGTGTTCGAGGTCGCCGCCGTAGCGGCCGGGGGTGCTGCCAGGGTATGAGCCGAAGGGCGCCACCACCACCGCGTCCACGAAGTAGTAGGGGATGGTCGTCCGCTGGGGGTGGCGGCGGATCTCCTCCTGGTCGATGAGCTCTTCGGTGGAGATGATGACCTTCTTGGAGGCCATGGCGATCTCCAGGGGGGCGACGCCGGCGCCCAGCACCCTGGCGTTGCCGTAGGCATCGCACTGGTGGACGTGGATGAGGCCTACGTCGGGGTTGAGGGCGGGGACGAGGCATAGACGCTGGCCGGTGTAGGGGTCCTCGATCAACTTGGCGCCGGACTGCTGGAAGGTGTCGGTGCCGCCCAGGTAGCGCAGGGGCAGGAAGGGAACCCCCAGGGACCCGGCCAGGAGGCGGTAAGCCAGGGCGCCGTTGCTCCACTCGATGAGCTTGACTTCCCCGGCCCGTACGGCCCGGTTGATGACGGGCCCGAACTCCATCCAGCCCACGTCCACCTTGCTGACGCAGCCGCCGGCCGTGAGGAGGCTGGCGTCGGTCCAGGTGAACTTGGCGCACAGCCAGAGGTCTTTCTTGCGCTGGCGGACGATCTCGCGGAACAGGGAGGCGGGGCCCCGTATCGCCATGTTCTGGTCGTAGGCTACATAGTCCCCATCGCTGACGAAGCGGGATACCGCTTCCTGCTCGCTTATGACCTTGTTGATCAGGCGCCGCTCCTTGTTGCCGCGCACGTACGCCCGGAAGGCGTCGGGATCGGGGGGAAGGAACTCGCCGGCGCCGGATTCGATGACCTGCATGGCATGCCTCACTGGGAAGGGGCGGCGGGCGGGATGGGCGGGATGGGGA
>JACPQO010000149.1 GCA_016190405.1 Chloroflexota bacterium
AGTTCGACAAGGGCTACTTCTTCGAGCCCACCATCTTCGACCGCGTCGACAACCGCATGAAGATCGCCCAGGAGGAGATCTTCGGGCCGGTGCTCTCGGTCATCCCCTTCAAGGACGCCGACGAGGCGCTGCGCATCGCCAACGACACGATGTACGGGCTGGCGGCAGCCGTCTGGACCAAGGACATCGACCGGGCGTTCAAGTTCGCCAAGGGGATCCAGGCCGGCACCGTCTGGATTAACTGCTTCCACACGGCGGGCATCCCGCAGATGCCCTTCGGCGGCTACAAGCAGAGCGGCATCGGCCGCGAGCTGGGCCAGGAGGGGCTGGAGCTGTTCCTGGAGACCAAGAGCGTATCGATTAAGCTGTCGTAGGGGCGCTGCTCGCCGCGCCCTCTGCGCGACACGGCCCGCGAATGTAGGGGCGCCCGGACGGGCCCGTCTGGGCATCGCGATGCGCCCCTACGCACGCGTGCAGCACCCCGGCTGCCGTTGACGGGGCGCAAACATCCTCTAACGCGGTGGTTTGGCGAAGGTGGGTGATTGATCCAACGTCTCGATTGGCCTTCAGGGCTCCACTCGGCGCAGATCTGGAAGGCGATCGAAGTCTGTGTCGTAACTAACGACTTCCACCAAGCCCAACCGCTCCATGTGGGCAACAGTTAACACGTCCTCAAAGTCCAGGGCGGGATGGGCGTTCCAAAGGTCCAGGGCGCGCAGATAGGTCCTCTTGTGAGGCAGCTTCAAGCCACGTAATGCCAGTATGGGACGCAGGCGGGCACCGATCTCCGATGGGGCCAGGCGATAGTGAGCCCGCGAGCGCAGTACATAGGCCACCTCGGCGACGACCGCTTCCGAAGTCGTCACGACTTCCTCTCCCGTCTTCACCTTCTGAAACAGAGCAAAGCAGGCCCGGGCTTTAGCTTCATCGCCGGGAACCAGGTAGCGGAGGAAGATGTTGGCGTCGAGGAATCTCACGCGTGCCGCAGCTTCCGTGCCTCTTTTTCGGCCTTCTCGTCCCTGGCGGCCCGGGAAATGGCTTTGAATTCCCTGGTCCGCGTGGCCGGCTTGACGGAGCCAAAGGCTGACTCGAGAGTGAATCTGGCCGGGAGCAACTGCACCTTATCGTCCTCGATTTCAAAGGCAACCTTGTCCCGAGGTTTGAGTCCCAACAGCCGCCGCACCTCCGCAGGAACGGTCACCTGACCGCGCTGGGTCATCGTCGTTATTATTTCTTTCATAGCACACCTCTTGCCCCATTGCGACATTCTACGCCCAATGTCTTATAGCACAATCATTGCGTTCTTGTCAAAGAGCCGTCCGCCTCCGGCGGCGGCAGCAGCAGGCCGCGAGCTGGGCCAGGAGGGGCTGGAGGGGTTCATGGAGACGAAGAGCGTAAGCATCAAGCCGGGGTAGCGGGGCTGCTGAACCGCGAATGTAGGGGCGCATCGCGATGCGCCCCTACGCACGCGTGCAGCGCCGGGCTGCCGTTGACAGGGCGCAGGCGCGCGATTAGACTGCTGGCGTCTCGATATCCCACGTTGCGGAGGCGCCGATGCTGAAGAAGCTGCCCCTGTTCGTCACGCTGGCCCTGGCGGGGCTGGTGATGCTGCTGGCGCTGCCGGCAACGGTACTGCTCCTGGGCTCCTACGGTCCCGCTCGATGGCGGGGTGCCGTCGCCACGACGAACCAAATCGACTACGTCAGGCTGGACGCGGACCCTAACACACCCACGCCTACCCCCACACCAACCCCTACGCCCACCGCCACGGTGACAGCTACACCCTCACAAGCCAACGTCTCCATCAGCTCAGCCACTGTTGCAGTCGGGGCCAGCACCCTCGTGTTTCTTGAGGGCGGGATCGTCTCCCCCGGCCCCCTCATAGGGGCTGCCACCATCGACATCGTCTTTGACCCCACGGTTGTTGATGCCACAGGCTGCAGCGCCGACCCCTTCCACGCCTTCGACCTCGCTGTCTGCGATATCAACTTCGCCCCCGATGCCCTCCGCTTTACGGCCGTCAGCAGCACCGGAGCCGGAGTCAGCCTGCTCCTGGCCCACATGACCTTCCTGGCCATCGGATCTCCTGGTGCCGCAAGCCCGCTGAACGTCGTCGTCCGCACCTTCTCGGACGTCAACGGAGCCGGCTTTTCGGTAGTGGACGGGGACGGCTCCATCACCATCCTGGCCACCACGCCCACGCCCACAGCCACGGTCGGCCGCACGTCTACCCCTACACCCGTACCTACGCCTACGCTCACGCCTACACCCGCCGTCACTCCGACCGATTCCCCGACGTTTGGCGTCACCAAGACCACCGATACAGCGGACGGCGTCTGCGATTCCGACTGCTCACTCCGCGAGGCCATCATAGCGGCGAACGTAACTCCCGGCCCCGATACGATCGCGGTGCCAGCGGGCACTTATACGCTCACCATCCCTGGGCAAGACGAGGATGGCGCCGTTACCGGAGATCTCGATGTTACCGACGGCGTCACCATCAATGGCGCAGGGGCTGCCTCGACTGTCATCCAGGGTTGTGACAGCAGCGGGGGCTTTTGCTACGGCCTCGACCGAATCTTCCACGTCGACCCCTACTCTGTTGGCATCAGCGCCAAACTGTTCGGTCTAACTGTTCGCAATGGGAGCACCTTCCCCTTCCCTTCCAAACCCACCTTCCCGGCCACGGGGCCGGGCGGCGGCATCTTCAATAACGGCAAGCTGACGCTTGGCGACGTCACGGTGTCCGAAAGCTTTGCAATCGCCGGTGGTGGCATATGGAACACTGGTACCCTCGTCGCTCTTCGTACGGTAATCTCGCACAACGTGGCCGGTTCCAACTTCTCCAGTGCGGGCGGTGGGATATACAGCAGTGGGCCCTTGACCTTGTCGGATTCCGTGGTAGATGAGAACGCCGCGACGTTCTGGGGGGGTGGCATTGTGAGCAATGGACCGCTGACCGCCGTCGGCAGCTTCATCTCCAACAATGTGACAACGACCCTAGGTACAGGCACCTTCGCTGGAGGCATCAGTTGCTGCGGCGGCAGTGATAGTACAGTTACGGGCTCTACCATCGCGGGGAACGTAGCCGACTTTGGTGCGGGAATCTATGTGGAAGGCTCGCTGACCATCAGGGACTCTGCGATCACGAACAACAGCGGAACCGGCGTCCTCAACGGCGTCCCAATTTTCGGAAAATCAAGGGGAGTCGCCGCGGCGACCGCTACCGCTATCCTCACTAACGTAACCATAAGCGGCAATGAAGTCGGTATGGTCAACGAGTCTGGCAGCCAGCTCGCAGTAAGTCACGCCACGATCACCGCCAACACGTCTCGTGGTATTGGCAGCGCAGGTAGTGCAGTTGTTGACAACAGCATCGTGGCTGGCAATGGCACAGGTAATTGCGGCGGCAGTATCACGTCGGCTGGCCACAACATTAGCAGTGATGGGACCTGCCCCTTCACGGGCCCTGGCGATTCCAGCGACATTAATCCGCTTCTCGGCCCTCTGGCCGATAATGGCGGCGCTACCCAGACCCACGCGCTCCTTCTCGGCAGCCCCGCCATCGATGGTGGCGACAACGTCGGCTGCCCCGCAACCGATCAACGGGGCGTCTCCCGGCCCCAAGGGCCCGCTTGTGACATCGGCGCCTACGAGGTGCAAACGATACCGACGCCCACGCCCACCCAAACGCCGCCCGCCTGCCAGCTGGAAGGCGGAGGCATCGCGCTATGCACCGGCTGGAACCTCATCTCCCTCCCCCTCGTGCCCGCCGACAGCGCCCCCGCCGCCGTCCTCGCCACCGTCGCTGGCAAGCTGAACAGCGCCTGGGCCTACGACGCGTCGCAGGCGGGCGCGGCTTCCGCCGCCACCTGGCTGAGCTACGACCCCACGGTGCCACCCTTCCTCAACACCCTCACCGCCATCCAGGAGACGATGGGCGTCTGGCTGAACATGAAGGAGCCGGCTGTCCTGACGGTGACGGGGACGCAGCCGGAGGCGAGCGAAATCGCCATCTCGCCGGGCTGGAACTTCATCGGCTACCCCTCCGGGCAGACGAAGCTGGTGCCGGACGTGCTGGCCGGCGTCTCCTACAACTCGCTGTGGGCCTACGACCCGATGCTGTCGCCCAGCCCCTGGCAGAGCCACGACCCCAACGTGCCGCCGTTTCTCAACACCCTCCAGCAGTTCACGCCCGGCCGGGGCTATGCTCTGAACGCTCCGGCAGCAGGGACGATCACGATCCAGAATGCGGCGGGCTCTGCTTCGGCCAAGCCGCCCACCAGGCGACCCTGGGCCGCTCCTCTTGCGCTATCGGTCCTCGGGCTAGGTGTCGCCGGGGTCGCTGTCTTCCGGCGCAGGCGCTAGGACCCGCGGGGCCCGCGCCCCCTGTCTCCTGTCCCCTGTCTCCTGTCTCGCGCTTGAGGGCTGAGCGGCGGCGGCGTACCCTGGAGCCATGGCCCGCCTGCTACCGCTGCTGCTGCTCGCCGTGGCCCTGGGGTTTGCGGTCCTGGCGGACGGCCCCCGCGCCTGGGGGTCTGGCGCGGGCGACGATGCCTCCCCCCTTCAGCTCCCGGCCGAGGGCGGCGATGTGCTGGTCTTCCTGCGGGAGCCGCCGGCGCTGGCCGCCACGCCCCTGGACCGGTCGGCCCTGCGCGCCCAGGTCTCGCAGGCCCAGGAGCGCGTGCTGGGCGGCCTGGCGCCCGCCGATTTCCAGGTGCGCTACCGCTACCAGGCGCTGCCGGCGCTGGCCGGCACCGTATCGGCCCAGGGACTGAAGCGACTCGCCGCTGATCCGGACGTGGCGGCTGTCTGGCCGGACTTGCGGGGCCAGGGCGCCCTCGGTCAGAGCGTGCCGCTGATCAATGCCAACGCCGTCCAGTCGATGGGTTACAGCGGCGCCGGCAGCGTCGTCGCTGTCATCGATAGCGGCATCGATACCGACCACCCCGACCTGGCCGGCGATCTCATCCACGAGGAGTGCTTTATGGCCGGCGCGGGTCTGTCCTCGCGCTGCCCCAACGGGACGACGCGGCAGAGCGGGCCGGGCGCCGCCGAGGACGACCACGGCCACGGCACC
>JACPQO010000155.1 GCA_016190405.1 Chloroflexota bacterium
GCTCAGGGCTGGGCCTTCGACGGGCCCGCGCCCTCAAAGTCCGGGCGGAGGACGGCCGCGCCGCGGAGGTAAACGTGGTGGATGGCGCTGGCGGGCTTGTCGGTGTTGACGTGGAGGAGGATGCGCAGGCACATGGGCAGGGAGCCCGGAACGTTCATCTCGTGCCCGCAGAGGAGGGCCACGTCAGTCCAGCCCAACTCTCTGGCGGCCAGGGCGGGGAATTCGGCGTTGAGGTCCGGGGTGGTGGTGAAGAAGGCGGAGGCGACATCCTCAACAGCGAACTGGTTGGACTTCAGCATGCTGGCCAGGAGTTCCCTGGTGGCTTCCAGGATGGCCTCTCGAGAGTTGGCCTCCACGGTTGTGGCGCCCCGGACGCCTCGGGTGAGCATGCCGGATCCCCCGGATTCCCCTGGGGCCGGCCGGCTAGCTCGGGCCAAAGGTACCGGCCCGAGAGCCACCGCCATAGACACGGCCGACGGAGCCCGACGCCAGTCGGGACCGAGCGGCCCTATGTAGCGGCCCTCCGCCAGCCGGTGAGCACCTCCGCATACTCTTTGACCCTCTCTGCTTGTGTGGACGGATCGGCACGGTCGATCTCGTCGATGATGGCACTGCCGACGACGGCGGCCTGCGCCAGGCGGGCTACCGCCCGGAAGTGCTTGGGCTTAGATATACCAAATCCCACGGCTATTGGCAAGGGGGTGCAACGCCGCACACGAGCGATAAACTCTTCCAATCCCGGCGGCAGCTCTTGGCGGGCGCCTGTGGTGCCGGTGAGGCTGACGCAGTAGACGAAGCCGGAGGCCAGGCCGGCCACCAGCTCGATGCGCCGGTCGGTGCTGGTGGGCGACAGGAGATAGATGAGGCGCAGGTTGTGGTCCAGGCAGGCCTCGCGGAGGGGCCCGGACTCCTCTGGGGGCAGGTCCACGACGATAAGGCCGTCGGCGCCGGCGGCGGCGGCGTCGCGGGCGAACAGCCGGACGCCGTAGGCCAGCACGGGATTGTAGTAGCCCATGAGAATGAGAGGCGCGTTGAGGCCGCCTCGGCGCAGCCTGGCCACCACTTCCAGGCAGACGGCGGGAGTCACGCCCTGGCGGATGGCCTGGAACGATGCGCGCTGGATGGTGGCGCCGTCGGCCAGGGGGTCAGAGAAAGGTACGCCCAGCTCGATGAGAGAAGCGCCGCCCTCGACGAGGGCGGGGACGAGACGGAGCGTGGCGTCGATGTCGGGGTAGCCGACCGTAAGATAGGCGATAAGGCCGGTGCAGCCCTCGGCCTCGAGACGCGAGAACGTGTCTTCGATCCGCCCGCTGACGGCGCCGCCTTCCCGGCTCATGTGGAGAGGCCGACGACGAAGCTCACGAGGTTGAACAGGAAATGGGCGCCGATGGTCGCCAGCAGGGAGCCGGTGTAGGCGTAGCCAAGGGCGAAGACGGCCCCCACAACGGCGATGGGCACGGCGCTGTAGGCGGTGCTGGGCCCGCCCAGGTGGGCCAGGCCAAACAGGATTCCGCTGGCCAGGGCGGCGCGAAGGGTTCCCCAGCGCCCGCGCAGGCCGGCGAAGATGAAGCCCCGGAAGAAGACCTCCTCCATGAAGGGCGCGAAGACAAGCGATAGCACCGCCAGGAGAATGACAGGCGCCAGGTTATCGAACGCCTCGTCCGGTACGGCGCTGCCGGGCTCGGCCCCGGCCAGGCTGAGGAGGGCGAAATAGGTGTAGACGAGAGTGAGGCCAGCCAATACCAGGACGATGGAGAACCAGAGCCCGCCGCGCCGCGGCCGGCGCAGTCCCAGGTCGGCCCAGGAGACGCGGTACTTGCGCAGGCTGAACAGGGCGGCCGACAGGAGGATGACGGTCTCCAGCACGAGGCTGGCGCCCAACACGACGGCCAGGGCGTCGGGGTCCTGGTCGATGTCCGCGTCGCCGGCGACCAGGGAGGCGACGAAGGCGGCGGGGACGGAGATGGCGATGACGCCGAGGATGACGAGGCCGATGGCTTTGGCCATGTCGGCCAGGCCCCAGGGGACGCGCGGGCCGGCGGGGGCGCGCACCTGCAACGGCACGGGCTCCCCCGGCATCAAGATGTCGTCCATGCCCCCAGTGTAAGAGGAACCAAGCGGAGATGGTAGCTTGGAGGTTGGAAGTTGGAGGCTGGAAGGGCATACTGGGGAGCATGAGGGAAGACACGGCGCGGTCCTGGAACGAGCGTTACCAGCGGGAGGAGGCAGTCCCGGAGCGGGGGCCGGCGGCGTTCCTGGTCGAACACGTGGACCTGTTGCCGCCCGCCGGGAGGGCTCTCGACGTGGCGATGGGGACGGGGCGCAACGCCCTGTACCTGGCCTCGCTGGGGTACGACGTGACCGGCATCGATATCTCGCCGGCGGCGGTGGCGCTCTGCCGGGCGGAGGCGCAGCGGCGGCGCCTGCGCATCGAAGCGGTGTGCGCGGACCTGACGTCATACCCGCTGGCCAGCGAGGCTTATGACATCGTACTGAATTTCTATTACCTGGACCGGCAACTGTGCCCGCGGCTGGCGAAGGCGCTGCGTCCGGGCGGGGTGCTGGTCTTCGAGACGTTCACCACAGGGCAGCGGCGCTTCGGCTGGGGCCCCACGCAGGACGAGTACCTGCTGCGAGCCGGGGAGCTGCGGGCGCTGTTCCCTCAACTGGAGGCGCTGGTGTACCGGGAGGGGATCCAACAGGGCGAGCGGGGTCCGAAGGCGGTGGCGGGGCTTGTGGGGCGGAGGAGGTAGGAGGTAGGAGGTAGGAGGTAGGAGGTAGGAGGTAGGAGGTTGGAGGTTGCAGGTAGGACATCCGAGCGGGCACTGATGGTCATAAACAAGATGACTTTGCGAACCGCTACGGGATTGGCATTAATCGGACCCCGCGCACTAAAGTGCGCGGCTCCCCTTTTTGGAGCCGCCGACTTCAGTCGGCGGGGTTGTATTAGAAGGCTCATGACCATAAGTGCGCGGCTTGGAGCGGGGCCACCCGATTTTTTCTTGACCGGTTTCGGGGGCAGATGCTAGACTGCTCTTGGCCCCGGGAATCGGGGCTGTTTTTCCCCTGCCCGTGCGGCAGGCGCAGATGGTGGGCGTCGCCTAGCGGTCTAAGGCGCCAGGTTGTGGCCCTGGAGATCGAGGGTTCGAATCCCTCCGTCCACCCCAA
>JACPQO010000156.1 GCA_016190405.1 Chloroflexota bacterium
AGCAGGGTGGTCTTGCCGCTTCCCGATGGGCCCACGATGGCGGTCATCTCCTTCGGGATGATATCCAGGCTCACGTCGTCGATGGCGGTGACCGGCCCGGCGGTCGTGCGGTAGACCTTGCTGAGGGATCGGCAGCTCAGTACGGCGTCCGCCATATCAGGCCTCCAGTCGCAGCACTTCCGCCGGACGCAGCCGCAGGACGGCCACGATGGGCACCAGAGCGCCGAGGACCCCCAGGCCGATGGCCACGGCGGCCGCCGCGGCGACCAGCGGGGGGCTCACGGTCGCATCGACCTCGCCCAGGACCGCCTTGACCTCCTCGGTACGCACGGGGTCGTCGATGACGGGCGCCGAGGTGAGGGCGCGGGCGCCGGCGCCCAGGTCGGGGCCGGACTGGTTTCCTGCGGCCGCCGTCTCCTCGACGCTGGCCGAAGGGCGGATGACATCGGCGACGAGGCTGCTGCTGGCCAGGCCGACGGGCACGGCCACCACCACGGCGGCGATGGCGATGCCGATGGTCTCGGCTGTGAACTGGAGGATGACGTGCCGGTTGCGGGCGCCTACGGCTTTCAGGATGCCGATCTCGCGCAGGCGGCCGCGCACCACCAGGGCCATGAGCATGACCATGATCAGGCCCACCACGCCCAGACCAGCCACCATCACCAGAATGCTGGTATTGCGCATCGTCTCCACGGGCTTGGAGATGTCCTCGAAGCGCTCCTCCGTGGTCGTCAGAGTGAACAGCGACGGATCCAGCATTCCTTCGACGTCGTTCTTGAGCTGGTCCACGTGGTCCACGGAATCGTAGACGATGGAGATGGAGCTGAGGTTACCCTGGGCGTCAGCGGACTGGAGAACGCGGACGAGGTCGATGGGGGCGTACCAGGCCTCGATGCGGGCGGGGCTGAAGCCGCCCTGGGAGGCGGCCTCCAGGTCCGCGTAAATGCCGATGACCTCGGCCTCCACCGTGCGGAACTCGGGCTCCGGGGGTGGCGCCTCGTCCTCCGGGGGCAGGACCAGCGACTTTAGGATGATCTTATCGCCGACTCCCAGGCTCTCGAACGTGGCCGTGTCACGGTCGATGACCACGACATTCTTGCCGGCGTCATCCGGGGTGAACAGCCGGCCGTCCTCCAGCCGCTTGGCGCCCGACTGGAAGTCCGTCAGGAAAGCCGAGTCCTTGGCGCCGGTGATGATGGCGTCCGGCAGGCTGATGCTGCCTATGGGGGTGTCCAGGTCGTTTTCGCGGGCGGGCTTTCGGTCCGGCAAGTCGTACTCGACCGCGGCTACGGTGAACGTCTCGATGCGGCGCACGTAGGGGAGGGCGGCGATGGCATCCGCCTGCTCCGTGGTCAGGGGCTCGACGTTGCGCCCGACGTTGTTGCTATCGAAGGGGACGTTCTCCTCCAGGGCGCGGTTCAGCTCTTTCTGGATGGCGCCCGAGAACTGGTCGGGGCTGATGGAGACGCCGGCCTCCACGCCGGTGGTCTCCTTGACCTTCTCCAGCTCGTCGCTGGCGGCGAAAGCCAGGGCCAGGGACGTGAGCGCGAAGCTGAGGCCGGCTGCCAGCAGGAGCACTACCAGTATCGTACGGACGGGGCTGCGGACGGTGCCCCGGAAGGCGCGCACCAGGGTATCGAGCAAGCTGGACCTCCTTGGGTTATTCGGGCTGATTATAGCAATGCGGCAAGGAACGGTCACCCATTACGCCGTCCCAGAGGGCCGGGCGCCGGGGAATGATGTCCACCAAGAGGCGGTTGTCCGGTGGTCCGGGGCTCACCCTTCGACTGCGCTCAGGGTTCGCAACAACGTTGGAACGCCGATGCGGGCCCTTCGACAGGCTCAGGGCGAACGGATCGTCGCACGCTGTGGGCGCCACCAAGTGCTTAATGACCATAGGGCGCGGGCGTCGTTTCCTCCGGCTATGCCCGCAGCCTTCGGGCGGGGTCCGGCCCAAAGCTGGGCTTACGGCATCGTGACTAACGGTGGTCTCCGAAAGGCTCGTCGCGCCGGCGGGTGCGCTGGCGGAAATCGGTTCGCTCCTGATCGCCGCCGGGCCGCTCGCGGGAGGCGGCGGCCAGCATGTAGTTCTGGAAGGCGGCCACCAGGGCGTTTCGCTGGCCCATGAGGTCCGCCGCCTGGTTGACGGACAGCTTGGCCAGGCGCAGGGCGAAGGGGTCCTGCACGGCGATTCGCCCGGCCAGGGCCATGGTCTCTTCCTCCAGGCGCTCCCGGGGCACGACGCGGTTGACCAGCCCCAGGCGGAGGGCTTCCGGCGCCGTGATCCAGTCGCCGGTGAAGAGGTATTCCTTCGCCTTGCGGGGGCCCACCTCCCAGGGGAGGCTGGCGTACTGGACGTGGGCGCCACCCCAGCGGACCGCGCGGTCGGCGAACTTGGCGTCCTCGCTGGCCACGATGAGGTCACAGGCCGAGGCGAGCATTAGGCCGCCCATGATGCAGTAGCCTTGCACCTGGGCGATAGTGGGCTTGGGGACGTCCCGCCAGCGCAGCGTGGCGTCCAGGTAGAGGCGAAAGGCGTTCTCGTAGGCCTCCGGCAGGTCGCTGGGCCGCCCTCTGACCTCGCGGTCGGCCAGCTCCTCCTGGCTCCCCAGGTCGTGCCCGGACGAGAAGTGGTCTCCCGCGCCGGCCACGACGATCACCCTGACGCCGGCATCGGCGGCGGCCTGGTCGAAGGCGGCGGTGATCTCCTCGATCATCAGGCGGCTCTGCGCGTTGAGGACGTGGGGCCGGTTGGTGGTGATAACGGCCACGGCCCCGTCCAGGCGGTAGATCAGCGTCTTCCATCCCATGGGACAACGGCACCTCCAGGGCTACTGAAGCGTAGTGCAGTTGAGGCGGGGTATCAACCCCTAGCCCAACAGGAGCCGGCGCGGGACGCCGCTGGCGGCGCGACGGAAGTTGTGCAACAGGCGGCGGCCGTCGGGCAGCTCCTCGGCGTGGCAGCGGCGCGGGTTGCCGGCGGCGGCGCGCAGGTCGAGTTCCAGGCGCTGGTAGGCACTGCGGGCGTCGTCGTCTATAGCGAAGACCTGGGAACCGGTGGCGGTCTCCAGCTGGGCGCCGGCCAGGCTCAGCAGCCAGCCCAGCACCAGTTCGGCCCAGCCCAGGTGGAAGGCGCTGTCGGCGAAGGCCAGGCGGAGGCTCTGGAGGTTGGAGTCCGGCGCCGTCTGGAGGGCCGTGGCCCCGAAGTGGGGCATCGAAAGGTCCGTGAGAAAGCGGTAGACGGCCCCCAGCCGCTCGTCCTGGGCCAGGACGGAGCCGGCCCGGAAGCGGCCCAGTTCGATGGACAGGGCGGCCTGCCGGCGCTCCTGCCCGAAGGCGATCGGGAGCCACTCCAGGTAGTCGCCGAACTGGTCGGCCAGCAGCGACCGCTGGGCGGCGATGCAGTCGCAGGCAGTGCGGAGCAAGGGCAGGCAGGAGGCGTAGGAGCCGCGACACATGAGGCCGCAGGCGTCGGCCAGGTAGGAAAAGACGCGCGACCAGAGGCCCAACAGAGCGGCGCCCTGCGGGCTGCGAACGGACGCGCTCTTGGTGTTGGCGGCGACGATATCGATCTGGAGGTTCATCGCCTGCTCGAACAGGGCCAGCTCCTGACCCAGAAGGAAGTGCGCCTGGCGGTGGGCGTCCAGAACGGCGGCTGGAGCCGCCGTGGGGCGCGGCGGCAGGCCATATCGCTCCGGGAAGCCGGCGAGGGAGATGCGCATGGGCGAGGAAGAAGGTTGGAGGAAGGGGGAAGGAGGCCCCACCCTCCTCCTTCCTTCTTCCTCCTTCCTCTCGCTTATTGCCAGCCCTTGGTGGCGCCGGCCACCATGGCCAGGGGGCCCACCGGCCAGTTGAACCCGTACACCATCGCCTTATTGATGTCGTCCACGCTGGCGATGCCCTCCTCCATCACCTTCTGGGCCTCGCGGACGGCGGCGAAGTAGATACGGTTGGCCACGAAGCCGTACTTGCCGGGGGCGTCCTTGACGCGAATCGACACCTTGCCGACCCGCTGGCAGAGGGCCTCCAGCGCCTGGATGGTCTCCTCGGCCGTGTCCGGGGCGTGCACCAGCTCTACGAGCTTCATGACCGGCGCGGGGCTGAACCAGTGCATGCCGATGAAGCGCGCGCGGCGGGCGTCGGA
Source organism: Chloroflexota bacterium (assembly GCA_016190405.1). The sequence goes on from JACPQO010000156.1 coordinate 4,145, forward strand.
GACGGCCTGGTTCAGGTCGGCGATGGCCAGGCCGGAGGTGTTGGAGGCGAAGAAGGCCTCGGCGCGAATGGTCTTGTCGACCTCGGCGAAGACCCTCTTCTTGAGGTCCAGGTCCTCGGGCACCGCCTCGATGATGAGGTCGACGTCCTTGAGGTCGTCCAGGCTGGTGGTGAAGGAGAGGTTGGCCAGGGCGGCGTCGGCCTCGGCCTGGGTGGTCTTGCCGCGCTCCACGC
>JACPQO010000157.1 GCA_016190405.1 Chloroflexota bacterium
GGCCTGGGTGGCGTACAGGACGTGCAGGAAGCGGCGCCCCTTGGACGGCGGCGGCCGCGCCGACACCATCTCGCGCACGGCCGCGTTCACCTCCGCCGTCGGCAGCCGGATGGAGCGCGTCTCACCCACCTCCAGCGCCAGTTCCAGCAGGCCGTCGAGGTTCAGCCCGGTCTTGGCCGAGACGAAGGCCAGGGGCGCCCAAGGGGCGAAGCGCAGCCGGCGCAGGGCACGGTTGGCGAACCCCTGACGCTGCTCCTCGGTATCCTCCATCAGGTCCCACTTGTTTATTGCTATGATTAGCCCCTTGTACGCCTCCGCCACGTAGCCAGCGATATGCAGGTCCTGCGCCGCCACTCCCTGCGTTGCGTCCAGCAGCACGATCCCTACGTCGCAGCGGCCGATCGCCTCCCGCGCCCGCATCACGCTGTACTTTTCCAGCCCCCGCCCCACGCGGCCCGGTCGCCGGATGCCTGCCGTGTCGATCAGCAGCACCCGCTTCTCTCTGTACGTGAACGGCGTGTCTACGGCGTCTCGCGTAGTGCCCGGCTCCTCGCTGACGATCACCCGCTCCTGACCCAGGATGGCGTTGACCAGCATGGACTTCCCCACGTTGGGCCGGCCCACCACGGCCAGCCGCAGCATCTCCGGCGGCGCCTCCACGCCGGCCGGCGGCAGGAGCTCGTCCAGTCGGTCGCGCAGCTCTCCCAGGCCCAGATCGTGGTAGGCGCTGATGGGAATCGGGTCGCCCAGGCCCAGCGCGTAGAACTCCACCGCGGACGAGCGCCGGGCGTCGTTGTCCGCCTTGTTGGCCAGCAGAAGCACCGGCTTCGGGGCCTGCCGTAGCTCTTCCGCTATCTCGATGTCCGTCGCCGTAGCTCCCTCGCTGGCGTCCACCAGGAACAGCACGAGGTCCGCCTCAGCCAGCGCGGTCTCCACCTGTCTCCGGATCAGCGGCAGGTATCCTTCCTCCGCAGAAGGCTCCAGACCGCCCGTGTCGATCAGGGTAAACGAATGGCGTCCCCACTCGACCTCGCCGTACAGCCGGTCGCGCGTCGTCCCCGGGAGGTCCTCCACGATGGCCTTGCGGCCGCCGATCAGCCGGTTGAACAGGGTCGACTTCCCCACGTTCGGCCGCCCGACGATGGCCACCACCGGCTTGCCGCGGCCGGCCGGCCGCGCCCCGGCAGACGCCGACGGCTTGCCGGCGCTCATTCCTTAGGCTGCAGCGTAACCGGGAGTTCCGGCGGCGTGACGGAGACCAGAAGCGTCTTGGCGGGCGGCTCCACTTTCACCTCCACCGTATGCGTCCCCTCGGATCTACCCGCCAGGTCCACCTGTACATCCAGGTCCTGCGGCGTCAGCCCGTTTAGCACCGGCAGCGGCCCCGATAGCGTCACCTCCACCGACGCCAGCGTCCCCGCCAGCTTGAGCCCGCCGGCCAGCCCCTGCACACGCGGCGTCACCCCGAAGGTGGCCTGCCCGCTCGCCGCCTCCAGCGCCACAACGACCGACACATCCACGCTGCCGCTCACGCTGGCCCCCGACGGCAGCTGCAGCCGCACTCTCTGCGACACGTTGCCGCTCGCCCCAGTTATGTCGACTTCCTCCGTCCGGATTACGCTCAGCGAGTCCAGCAGCTCCCTGGCCCCGCTCACCGTGACCACCGCCGGCGTCACGCTGACCCCCGCCACGTTGTACCCGGGCGCGGGATTCCCCGCCACGTCGGGGCTGACCGTAATGACGCGCGTCAGCAGCTTGCGCTGAATAGGCACTGTGACCTGCGCCTTCGATGGGTCCAGGGTAACCCCCTTCACCAGCAACCCCCGCTCGTCCCGCGCCTCCAGCTCGAACGACCGCTCGATGTCGTCCGAGGCGCTGCTGACGTCGACGTCTGTCACCGCCTTGCTCACCAACGCCACCAGCTCTTCCGTACCCGAGACGGTGACCGTGCTCGGATCGCTGACGGGGTCGCCGTTCTCCAGGCCGGCCGACAGCGTCCCCTCGAGCTGCACCTCCACCGGCACCAACTTGCTGAATAGCGGCACCAGTGTCACCTTGACGTTGGTGCCCACTGTGCCCACCCCGCCCAACACCTCAAGCCGGCCCTGGCTGGTGTGAGCCTCCACCGTCACCGGCACCGTGTTTTCTCCCTCCGTCGCCTCCGAAAGGTCAACCGTCGCCGTGAAATCGTCACTCCGCAGGTCGTCGCGCACCTTCTCGTCCACCTGCACCCGCACCCTCACCGGCGAAATCTCCCCCTTCACCGTCAAGCCGCGCGGAACGTTGGCCACCTCCACGGGCACCTGCACGTTGGGCAGCGTCCCAATCCACGTTGTGCCGCCCGCCGTGTCGACAACGAAGATCCAGAGCACGAAGGCCAGCACCACCGACAGCGCCGCCAACCCAACGTTCTGCCGCACCGACCTGACCGCCGGCAACAGGATGATCAGCAGCAACTGCGACCCTTCCCGGAATAGCCTTCTAACCCGCTCCATGGCTCAGCCTCAGCGTCAGCGGGTCAGGCGCGGCAGCCGCCGCCCGCCCGGCCGGTCCAGCCCCGTGGCCGGCAGCAGCAGGCTGCGCAGGATGCCCCGCAGCCTCGGCCCGTCCAGCCGCGATATCACCCGCCCGTTGGCCGCCACCGAGATGTTCCCCGTTTCCTCCGATGTCACTACCGCTACCGCGTCCGTCCGCTCCGCAAGGCCCAGCGCCGCCCGGTGCCGCATGCCCGGGTACTCCCGGTCCATCCGGTCCGATATGGGCAGCGTGCAGCTCGCGGCGGCCACCCTGTTCTCGCGCAGGACCACGGCCCCGTCGTGCAGCGCCGAGTTGGGGTAGAAGACGCTCTCCAGCAACTGCGCCGAGCAGGCCGCGTCCAGCTTCACCCCTGTGTCGATGTAGTCCTCCAGGGAGGTCTCTCGCTCCATCACGATGATCGCCCCGTGCCGCTTCTCCGATAGCCTCAGGGCGGCGTCGGCCACGGTGTCCACCACCGCCTCGTATCCGCCACCCCCCAACCACGGCCAGCGCCCCGTCCGGCCCACCCGCACCAGGAAGCCGCGGATCTCCTGCTGGAAGATGATGGGGATGGCGATGAGCACGGCCGGGAACGAGTTGCGCAGCAGCCAGTCCAGGACGGTCAGGTTCAGCACCTGCACCAGGATGGCCGCTCCCACCGCCACCATCACGATCCCCCGCAGCAAGAACATCGCGGTCGTGCCCCGCAGCAGGATCAGCGCCAGGTAGATCAGGACAGCGATGGCGAGGACATCGACGGCGCTGGCCGGCTCGAACCTGTCCAGGGCGTCCCGGATCGTGTCCCACACGCCCACGCGCTACTCCTCCCCCCCGCTTTCTCCCCAAGGCCAGGCTTCAGCCTGACCGCCCGGCGCCGCCATCCCTACCCCGCCTCCCCGCCGAGGACGAGGGCCAGCAGCCCCTTCTGGGCGTGCATCCGGTTCTCGGCCTGATCGAACACGACCGACTGCGCCCCCTCGATGACCTCGTCGGTCACCTCTTCGCCGCGGTGGGCGGGCATGTCATGCATAAAGATGGCCTCCGCCTTGGCCAGCGACATCAGCTCCGCGTCCACCGTGTACCCCGCGAACTCCTCGCGGCGGACCGCCGCCTCGCGCTCCTGGCCCATGCTGGCCCAGACGTCCGTATACACCACGTCGGCGCCGCTAACCGCCTCGCCCGGGTCGCATGTCGCCGTAACGCTGCCGCCGCCGGCCGCCGCCATCTCCTGCGCGCGCCGCAGCAGCGGCTCCTCCAGCCCATACCGTTCCGGCGTAGCGATGCGGAAGTGCATCCCGGCCATGGCCGCCGCCAGGCACAGCGAACGCGCTACGTTGTTGCCGTCGCCCACGAAGGCCAGGGTCACGCCGCGCAGCCCGCCCACCTTCTCGCGCACCGTCAGCAGGTCGGCCAGCGCCTGACAGGGGTGCTCGTACTCGGAGAGGGCGTTGATCACCGGCACGTCCGCGTATCGGGCCAGCTCCGCCACCGTCTCATGGGCGAAGGTGCGCGCCGCGATGCAGTCCACGTAGCGGCTGAGCACCCGCGCCACGTCCGACGCCGGCTCGCGCTCGCCGATGCCCACTTCCGGCGGCGACAGGTAGATGCAGTCGCCGCCGAGCTGTCGCATGCCCACTTCAAAGGAAACGCGGGTGCGCAGGGAAGGTTTCTCGAACAGGAGCGCCAGCGTCTTGCCGGCCAGCAACCCTGTAGGGGCGGTTCGCGAACCGCCCCTACCCGCCGCAACCCGCGCCATCCCTTCCCCATGCTTCAGCGCCAGCGAGGTCGCCAGCACCCGCTCCAGCTCCGGCGGCGATAGGTCAGCGATGGATATGAGGTCGCGCCCGCGCACTCAGCACCTCCAGGAAGCGAGTCCAGTATAGCATCCGCATCCGGCAGCGTTGGCGCTTCTTGTTACCTTGACCGCCTTAGCGATTTGACGCGAGCGGCCGCATTCCGCTAAAATGAATTAGCTTTCGAACACTTATGGAGGTCGCAAATGGCAAGGATCAAGAAGCCCCAGCAAAGAGCCGCGAGATACGAGAGGGACCAGGCGCGCAGGCGCGGCGGCAAGCCCCTCGGCGGTTCCGGAAGACCTGATTACATACGGCCGCCGATACTCGGCGAGGTGAAGAATTGGAAACGACCTGTCCACAGCGGGGTAGTTACCAAGGCGAACATCCAGGGGGTAAAAGAGATCGTCAGCAGCAGCGGCTTCTCACAGCCGGCTATAGCGTTAGCTAAGGCCCAAGGAATAACGCTTATCTATCGGGGCAGGCGTCTCACCTAGTACGCGGCGCGCCGACCGTTGGTGCGGCGGGAACCCAGGCGCACAGCAAAGTGGCCCTTCCCGGCCACCCAAGGCTACGGACTTGCAACATGCCCCATCGCCAGCGTGCCGGACTGAGCGAAAGTGAGTAAGTACGACAGCCTTAGGCGATGGGTCCGCGTGCGCGCCAGGACAGACCACATCTGCGATCGTTGCGGCGTTCTCATCGAGCCCAAGAGCCACTACTATACCGAGAGATTGTCAGGCGGTGTCTCTAAGCCTCCGCACCTTCGGCTTGGCAAACTGTGCGAGACGTGCTACAGGCCTAGCCCGCCGTACCACCACTAAGACCACGTCCCCCAAAGGCGCACCTCCATCCCGTCAGGCATTTGCGTGTGTTAGAATCGCCCCGCAATGGAAACCAACGTCATGTACTGCGGCGATAACCTTGAGGCCCCTGGTAGGCAGATACTTCCGCACAGGTGGAGCGAGTAATGGGCGTTCTCTCGTTCTTCCGTAGGGGCAGGTTAGACCCAGCGGCGAAGGCTGCGCTACTCGCTTACCTCAAGGCGGAGGTTGAGCTTGCGGTGGTTCAGACGAAAGGTTCGGAGGAATACAATCGGGCCGTCGCAGCCATGTTGGCCAGTGCACCCGATGCTCCGGAGCAAGACGCTGCCATTAGGAACCTGGTTGAGGCCACCTCCCAGTACCTCGAACTTTTGAATTCTATTGCAACGAGCCATACTCTCACCCAGGCTCCTCCCGAAGCCGCTGAGGCCTTCTTGGCCCACGAGCTGCTTTACAGATCCTACGTTCATTGGTGCGAGAACCGCCTACTCACCTTATCCAGCGCTGGCTACCTGACCAAGGCCCAGTTAGCCCTAGTCTCGGCTGGCGACAAGGCGTTCATGCGCGACAAGAAAGCGGCGGACCGGGCCAAAGGTAAGTTGCTCCGCACAATCGGCGTCACTCCGCATGACTTAATTGCAATGATGCAGGAGGCCATGTCGGGCCCAGGTGCTCCGCCTTCCTAGCGGTACACTCGGCGCAAACCGTCTTCATCCCCCCTCCCCTGAAGCAAATCGACCGCCCGAACCCATCCGCGCCCATCTGCACCCATCTGCGCCCATCTGCGGCCATCTGCGGCCAATCCCAACCCCCTACAGCCCCAGGAAGGCCTCGCGCGCATCCGCGTTCAGCTCCGGCGGGCCGTCCCGCACCACCACCACGACGCTCTCGTTCCACCAGATCGAGATGTGGCCGGGCAGCGTGCGCCCGGCCCTGGGCGACGGCGCCGAGCCTATCACCAGGTCCCAGTCCGCGCCCGGCGCATCGCGGTTCGCGTAGACGAAGACGGACACCCGCAGCGCCTGTCCGGCGCGGCGCAGCGTGAAGTCCACTGCTGCCACGGAGAAGCCGCCGAAGCCGGCACCCGCTCCCTCCTGCGACACCGTCATCCCCTCCGCCTCCCAACCCCGCTGCACGTCGGCCAGCGACAGGCGACCGCCGACGGTCCCGGCCGATGTCCGCGTGGGCGACGGCGTGGCGGTCCGCGTGGCCGCGGCGCCCCCCGTCGTCGCGGGCGGCGAGGTCTCCCCCGGGATGGCGACGCTTCCACTGGAGCCACCGCCGTTGCCCTGGAGAGCCACGGCAGCCACGATGATCCCGCCGGCCAGCAGCGCGGCGAACCCTAGCGCCGCGATCCACACCCAGGGACGCCGCCCGGCGACGGCCGGTTGCCGCGTCGCGGCTGTGGGGGCCGGCTGGCGCGCTGGCGCCGGAGCGGGCGTGGGCTCGGCCGGCGAGGGCGGCGGGGCAACGGGCGGTGGCTCGGGCAGCCCCAGGCCTGCAGAGCCGGCAAGCTCCTGCGCCCGCCGGCGGTCCGCCTCGGCCTGGGGGTGCATCCCCAGCCTCTCGAACAGCCCGGCGCGGGCCAGGAACGCCTCCGGGTCAGCCGGGGCCATCTGGATGACCTGATTGAGGGCATCCAGGGCCGGCCACAGCCGACCCCTGGCCACCAGCCTGGCCGCCAGTTGCTTCTTCGCGGCCGCCAACCGGGCCGCGTCATCGGGAGTGTCCGGCATTCCCTGTAGTCCCTCTACACCCTAGTTACAACGCCCCAGCCCGTCAATCGAATCCGCGCCCCGTCGTCAGCGTCGACCCTTGACGCCTTGCGGCTTGCGGCGCTATAGTGACGCGCACAAACGGCCACCTCCAGCAGATAGGAGGCATCGCCCTTGGCCGACGGGCTCGAACGCTACCGCTGGCTCATCGTAGCTCTGTTCGCCGTCCCCCTTCTGGTCGGCATCGGCTTCCTCCTTAACGAGCGCTTGTCCGGGCCCGAGCCGCTGCAACTCAACATGGGCGATGTCCCAGCCGGCGACCTGCGCGTCTATGTCGCCGGCGCCGTCCAGCGCCCCGGCGTCTACCCCCTCCGGGACGGCGACCGCTGGATCGACGCCCTGGAGGCCGCCGGCGGCCCCAGCGCTGACGCCGACCTGGCCGCCGTCAACCTGGCCCGCCGCGCGCGGGACGAAGACCAGATCGTCGTGCCCTACCAGGGCCAGGCTGCCCAGCCAGGGGCGCCGGTCGCCGTCGCCGGCACCAGCCAGGCGCCCCTGATCAACATCAACAGCGCCAGCCAGGCCGACCTGGAGTCGCTGCCGGGCATCGGCGAGGTGCGCGCCACCAACATCATGCGGTCCCGCACCACCGACGGCGCCTTCGCCAGCACCGAGGACCTCCTGACCCGCAAGCTCATACC
>JACPQO010000148.1 GCA_016190405.1 Chloroflexota bacterium
ACCCCGCTGGCCTACCTGCGGGACCATTACAAGCAGAAAACGGACCGCGATCAGGAGGTCGCAGCCCGTCTCCGCTCCTACATGACACATTCTAGCACCGAAAGGAGGGCGGTGTAGCGGAATGTACCGAACGAGTTCAAGCGCTGGACTGGCGTCGCGGCGTGGGGGTACAATGTGGATAACTCTCCCGCCCCGCGTGAGGTCGCCATGTCTGACAGGCTCCAGAAGGAGATCGAGGAGCTACTCTCCAGGCTGGACACCTTCCCGCCGCGACGTTCAGTGGTGGCCCGGGCGCGCGATGCCATGGCCAGGCCGTTCTCGGCGGCGGGCCGCTGGGCGCGGGGTCTGCGTCTGCCCCACGTCTCTGCCGGCCACATCCTGCTGCTGGCCATCGCCATCATGGTGGTCGGCTACCTGGCCCAGCCCGGGGGCGACGCGGTGACCCGTTACGACATCGCCAGCGGCATCGTCCTGTTCATCGCAGCCTTCGTGCTGTCGCTGCGGCGGCAGTCACGAGCGCCCGAGAAGCGCTGGCGGGAGCGCCCCCTGGACCTCAGCGGCCCGGCCGCCAGCGGCCGCCCGCGCCCCTGGTGGGGTCGCTGGCGCGGCCGCCACTAGCAAGCCCCGGGGAAGTCCCGCACGGGCCGGGTTCCGTCAACTGAGGCTATCGAGAGGGGACGTGTATTTTTCGTCACCGCAGCTTGAGAGCCTGTCCTGAGCGCAGTCGAAAGGCTGCGGCATCGATGGCCTTGCCGATGCCACACCCTTCAAGGTGTGGTGGTGGAAACAAACGCACAAATCAGCGAGACGCCATCCCGTTCCCACACCCATTGCCATACCGGGCGGCATGCGATAGTATGCCCCCGACAGCGCCATGACGCCCCGCAACCTGCTTCTCGGTATCGCCTTCTCCCTGCTGCTGTTGCCCGGCCTGCTGGCGGCCTGCGGCGGCGGCGGCGACCAGCAGGGGCCCCGCCGCGGCCAGCTCACGGACCCCCGCAGCGTGCCCACGGCCAGCCCCTGGCCGCAGCCGCCAGAGCCGATAATCCTGGAGCCCGGCGCCATCACTCCTCTAGCGGGCACCAGCGGCCCGACGGCTGGCAGTCCCAGTGGTCCGGAGGCTACGGGCGCCCCGGGGGAGTGCGGCGAGACCTATACGGTGGTTTCCGGGGACTACCCCGGCCTGATCGCCGAGAAGTGCGGCGTCAGCCTGCAGGCCCTGCTGGATGCCAACCCCAGCGTCGAGCCCACGAATCTGCACATAGGGGACGTCCTCGACATCCCGCAGTAGGCGATTGCGAAATCCTTCACTTGCCTGCGCCACGGCTCTTGTGCTAACATCGGGCGGGCAATAGAAAACCGCTATTTTTCATCGCCCCAGCTATAGCCCCACACATGGCCATCGAAGAAAAGCGCAGCGAAGACCGGCTTGCAGAGCTACAGCGGCTCAAGGAGTCGGCGCAGTTGGGCGGGGGCAAGGAGCGCATCGAGGCGCAGCACGCCCGCGGCAAGCTGACCGCCCGCGAGCGGCTCAGCATCCTCCTGGACGAGGGCAGCTTCGAGGAACTGGACTCTCTCGTCACCCACCGCACTAGCGAGTTTGGGCTGGACAAGCAGAAGTACTACGGCGACGCCGTGGTGACCGGCTACGGCAAGATCGACGGCCGCTCGGTATACATCTTCTCCCAGGACTTCACCGTGTTCGGCGGCTCCCTGTCGGAGGCCGTCTCGGAGAAGATCTGCAAGGTGATGGACCTGGCGATGAAGAACGGCGCCCCCTTCATCGGCCTGAACGACGGCGGCGGCGCCCGCATCCAGGAGGGCGTGGTCTCCCTGAAGGGATACGGAGACATCTTCCTGCGCAACGTCATGGCCTCCGGCGTCATCCCCCAGATCTCGGTCATCATGGGGCCGGCCGCCGGCGGCGCTGTCTACTCGCCCGCGATCACGGACTTCATCGTGATGACCCAGGGCAGCAGCCAGATGTACATCACCGGCCCGGACGTGATCCGGGCGGTCACCCAGGAAGAGGTGACCCACGAAGATCTGGGCGGGGCCCAGGTCCACGCCAGCAAGAGCGGTGTGGCCCACTTCGCGGTGGAGGGCGAGGAGGACTGCCTGAACGAAGTCCGCCGCTTGCTCTCCTTCCTGCCTTCCAACAACATGGAGGACCCGCCCTACAGCGAGCCGGCCGACGACCCGGAGCGCCGCTGCGACGACCTCGCCGGTATGGTGCCCCAGGACCCCAGCAAGCCGTATGACGTTCACGAGGTCATCTACTCCATCGTGGACGAGGGCGACTTCATGGAGGTGCATGCCTTCTGGGCCCGCAGCATCGTGGTCGGCTTTGCCCGCATGAACGGGAGGCCGGTGGGAGTCGTGGCCAACAACCCGGCGCAGATGGCGGGGGTGTTGGACGTGGACTCCTCGCGCAAGGGCGCCCGCTTCGTCCGCTTCTGCGATGCTTTCAACATCCCGCTGGTCACCCTGGTGGACGTGCCGGGCTACCTGCCGGGAACGGACCAGGAGTACGGGGGCATCATCACGCACGGCGCCAAGCTGATCTATGCTTACGCCGAGGCGACGGTGCCCAAGGTCTCGGTGATTCTCCGGAAGGCGTACGGCGGGGCCTATGTGGTGATGAGCTCCAAGCACCTGCGGGGAGACATCAACTACGCCTGGCCCGCCGGAGAGATAGCGGTGACGGGGCCGGACGCGGCGGTGAACATCGTATTCCGGCGGGAGATCGAGGCCGCCGCCGACCCCGACAAGAGGCGCCGCGAACTCATCGAGGAGTACCGGCGGAACTTCGCCAACCCCTACATCACCGCCTCCCGCGGCTTCATCGACGACGTCATCGACCCCAGGGACACGCGCGTGAAGATCATCCGGGCCCAGGAGATGCTCCAGAACAAGGCGGACAGCAACCCGCCCAAGAAGCACGGGAATATCCCACTGTAGCAACCCAGGCGCGGAGCGACGATGACGCAGGGTCTTCAATCGATACCGGGGCCCGCGCTGCCATCGAGCGGCCGACGGCACGAAAGCGATTTCTTCTGGGGCGCCCACAGCATCGTCATAAGGTTCAGCATCCCTAACCGCCCGGGGATGCTGGCCCAGGTGGCTGCGGCCATCGCCGGCGCTGGCGGGAACATCGGCGCCATAGACACGCCGGAGATCACCCACGAAGCCGTCGTCCGCGATATCACCATCGCCGTCTCCGACGGGCAGCACGGCCAGCGAGTGGTGGAGGCGGCCAGACAGGTCCCCGGGGTCAGCGTGGTCAACGTCTCGAACCCCATCTTCCTGGCCCATCTCGGCGGCAAGATAGAGATCACGCCCAAGAAGCCCCTGAAGACGCGGGCCGACCTGTCCACGTACTACACGCCGGGCGTCGCCGAGGTCTCCCTGGCCATCCATGATGACCCGCAGAAGGCCTATTCCCTGACGATGAAGGGGAACACCGTGGCCGTGGTGACCGACGGCACGGCCGTGCTGGGGCTGGGCGACATCGGCCCGGCGGCCGCTCTGCCGGTGATGGAAGGCAAGGCGATGCTGTTCAAGGAGTTCGCGGGGGTGGACGCCGTTCCCATCTGCCTGGCCACCAAGGACGCGGACCAGATAGTGCAGACCGTCAAGTACATCGCGCCGACTTTCGGCGCCATAAACCTGGAAGACATCTCATCGCCCCGCTGTTTTGAGATCGAAGAGCGGCTGCGCCAGGAGCTGGACATCCCCGTATTTCACGACGACCAGCACGGGACGGCCGTCGTAGTTACAGCCGCCCTCCTTAACGCCCTCAAGATCGTGGACAAAGAGCTGCCCGACGTGAAGATCGTGGTCAACGGCGTTGGCGCCGGCGGCACCGCCACGTCGAAGCTCCTTATGCTGGCGGGCGCTCGCCACATCATCGGCTGCGATCGGGCCGGCGTGGTCTACCGCGGCCGGAAAGAGAACATGAACCCCATCAAGGAGTGGTTCGCCCAGGCGACCAACCCCGAAGGTATCCGGGGCACCCTCCTGGATGCCCTGGAAGGGGCCAACGTCTTCATCGGCCTGTCCGGCCCCGGCCTGCTGCCGGCCGAGGCGATAACCAAGATGTCGCCGGACCCCATAGTGTTCGCCCTGGCCAACCCCGTGCCGGAGGTGATGCCGGAGGAGGCCCTTCGCTACGCCAGGATCGTCGCCACCGGCCGCTCAGACTACGCCAACCAGATAAACAACGTCCTGTGCTTCCCCGGCCTCCTGCGCGGCGTCCTGGACTGCCGCGCCCGCGAGATCAACGACCAGATGAAGCTGGCCGCTGCCCACGCCATCGCCGACGTGGTCTCCAAGCGGGAGCTGCACGAGGACTACATCATCCCCAGCGTCTTCGATAGGCGGGTGGCCAAGCACGTGGCGCAGGCGGTCATCGCCGCCGCCCACGCCAGCAAGGCGGCGCGGCGCCAGCAGAAGTCGGCCATGGGCCAGAGGAGAGGTTGACCCTTGGGCGTGAAGATCACCGACACCACCCTGCGCGACGCCCACCAGTCGCTGCTGGCCACGCGGATGCGCACGGAGGACATGCTGCCCATAGCGCCGGAGATGGACGAGGCGGGGTTCCATAGCGTCGAGGTCTGGGGCGGCGCCACTTTCGATACCGCCCTGCGCTTCCTGCACGAGGACCCCTGGGAACGTCTGCGCGAGCTAAAGAAGCGGTTCCAGAAGACGCCCCTCCAGATGCTGCTGCGCGGCCAGAACGTGGTCGGCTACCGCCACTACGCCGACGACGTGGTGGAGAAGTTCGTGGAGCTGGCCGCCAAGAACGGCATCGGCATCTTCCGCATCTTCGATGCCGTGAACGACCTGCGCAACCTGGAGACGGCCGTCCGGGCCGCCAAGCGCGCGGGGGCCCACGTCCAGGGGACCATCTGCTCCACCATCAGCCCCGACCACACGGCCGACAGG
>JACPQO010000153.1 GCA_016190405.1 Chloroflexota bacterium
GTACTACCACGGCGACCTGATTGAGCGGTCGCTGTGCCTGCTGCTGGGACTGACCGGAAACTGGGGCAAGAAGGGGACCGGAACGCGCAGTTGGTCGGTGGGGATGTTCGACGGCGCCTACCTGTCCTCGATGAAGACCAAGGCGGGACCGGAGGAGGCGGTCAACGTCGTCAACATGCGCAACATGATGGCGCAGGCGATCAAGGCGCAGGATGCGACGATGACCGATGAGATGGCCTCCTTCGAGATGATGCGAATGGCGGCGCCCATGGGTGGCACGGTGCCACCCGCCTTCCTCTGGTACTACCACTGCGGCTACCGCGACCGCTGGAACACCCCCGCCTGGAATGACCCCGCCATGGGCGCCAGCTTCGACGAGAGGATGCAGGAGGCGCTGGACAAGGGCTGGTGGCGGGGGCTCAACCGCCCGGCCGCCGAGACGGCGCCGCGGGTGCTGTTCGAGATCGGGGGCAACCTCCTGCGCCGCCTGCGCGGCGGCCAAAAGCTACTGCTGGAGAACCTCTGGCCCAAGCTGAAGATGGTCGTGACGGTGGACTGGCGGATGCACACCACCGCCATGTATTCGGACATCTTCCTGCCGGCGGCCCTGAGCTACGAGAAGACCACCTTTCACATCCCGACTCCTCACATCCTCAACCTCACTTTCTCCGATGCCGCTGCTGTCCCGCCGGGGGAAGCCAAGCCCGAGTGGGAGATCTTCCGCCTGCTGGCCGAGAAGATCGAGGAGCGGGCCAGGGCCCGGGGCTTGCTCGAATATCGGGACAGCCGGGGCGGCAGCCACCGCCTGGACAGCCTGGTCAGCTCCTACACCTTGGGCGGCGCCATCGATAGCCCCGAGCGCTTGGCCGAGGAGTGGGTCCGCGACACCGCCGCCGTCGGCAACCTCCCCGAGGGGACTACGCTGGACACCCTGCGGGAGAAGGGGGCCGTGCGCTTCACCAACTGGGGCGTCGTGCCCTTCGCCGTGGCCCAGGCGTCCGACCTGCTGCCGGACAGCACCCACAACCCCTTCCGCTGGCATACGGAGAAGAAGGTGCCCTACCCGACGCTGACCCGGCGGGCCCAGTTCTACATCGACCACGAGTGGTTCCTGGCGGCGGGCGAGGCCCTGCCCGCGCACAAGCCCAACCCCAAGCAGGGCGGCGAGCATCCCCTGGTCCTCACCAGCGGCCACTCCCGCTGGACCGTCCACTCCACCAACGTGGTGAACCGGACGATGCTGGAGACGCACCAGGGCCGCCCCTCAGTCCTGCTGAGTCCGGAGGACGCTGGCCGGCGCGCGATCGGGGACGGCGACCGGGTGCGGGTGTTCAACGACGTGTCGTCGCTGGTGGCAGCGGCCAAGCTATCGCCGTCGGTGAGGCCGGGCCAGGTCATCATCTACAACGGCTGGGAGCCCTACCAGTTCCCGGAATGGAACGACCCGGCGTGCATCGAGCCGGGGATGGTGAAGTGGCTGCACCTGGCGGGCGGCTACGGCCACCTGCGCTACTGGCTCATGCAGTGCCAGCCGGTGCCCATCGACCGGGGAATCGCGGTGGACGTGGCGAGGGCGTAAGGGAGTAGACGCCGGGGAGTCGCTGCTGATGTGTCGTAGCATAAAGACCCTGCGCCGCTCCGAGGGGCGGGCCAGCGAAGACGAGGTGCGGGCCGCCGCCCTCCAGTTCGTGCGCAAGGTCAGCGGCTACCGGAAGCCATCGCGGGCGAACGAGGCCGCGTTCAACGCGGCGGTGCAGGAGATCGCAGCGGCCTCAGGGCGGCTGCTGGACGCGCTCCGCAACAGATAGTCATCAGGCAATTGGCCGCCGTTGGCTGCCCGGGCCCTCTGGGCCGACCCGTTCGCCCTGAGCCCGTCGAAGGGCCCGCATCGGCGTTACAGCTCGACTGCGAACCCTGAGCGGAGTCGAAGGGTGAGCCCCTGAGCCACCGCTAGCCGCCCGTCTTCGCCCGTTCCCGCTCGATGAGCTCCGCCTGCCGTCATTCTGAGCGCCGACCACTCCCGCGCGCACCCCACCGTAGCTTCGCGAAGGAATCTGGGGGGGAGGTCGCCGCTGCGCGCAGGCGCGCAAGACTCAGCTCCCCGTCTTCGCCCGCTCCCGCTCGATGAGCTCGCGGCGGAGGATCTTGCCGGACGGCGTCTTGGGGATCGCCTCCACGAACTCGATCTCGCGTATCTTCTTGTAGGGGGCGACCCGCTCCTCCACGAAGCGCATGAGCTCGTCGGCGCCGGCCGGCTGGCCCGGGCGCAGGAGGACGAAGGCCTTGGGGATCTCGGTGGCCTCGGCGGGGTCATTCTTGGGGATGACGGCGGCGTCCAGGACCGCCGGGTGCTCCATGAGCACGGCCTCCTGCTCGGCCGGGGCCACCTGGTAGCCCTTGTACTTGATCATCTCCTTCTTGCGGTCGAGGATGTAGACATAACCTTCCTCGTCGAACTGGGCGATGTCGCCGGTGTGCAGCCAGCCGTCCTGGGTTATCGTCTCGGCCGTGTCCTCTGGCCGGTTCCAGTAGCCGCGCATGATCTGGGGGCCGTGGATCAGTA
>JACPQO010000150.1 GCA_016190405.1 Chloroflexota bacterium
TCCTCCTGGCCGTAGTCGGTCTTCAGCACCCCTCGGCCGACTGCGTCGGCGGCATAAGGGGGGTGCGCTGTCAGATCGAGGGCTCTGGCGCCAAGGTCCATGCTGGCTTTGGATAGCCACGCCTTGGTTTCAGCGACAAGTTCCGGATCACGCGGCATGCAGCAACCTTCCATCTCGAAGGACGGTTGCGGGCAGTGAGGCCACGACATGCTTGCGTCGCTCGAACCGCGATCGGGTCCACACCAACACGTCCGCCGCGACCCCCGTACCGCGGAGCACGCGAGAAGCAAGCACACTGTCGCGACGCTCCGGTGCCGCCTCGTCGGGCACGATCAGCATCAGGTCGTGGTCGCTGTCGGGCCCGGCGTCCCCGCGGGCAACTGAGCCAAAGAGATAGATCCGCTCCGGGCGGTAGGCCTCGGCGAGCCGCCGGACGATTTCGGCTAGGACGGGATCGCGGGCGAGGAGGTCCGAGTCCGAGGCTGCCGCCGAAGCTGCAGCTTTCAATCGGCTTCTTTCTGGCGTTGCCATCCGTTCCGCGCCTCCAGACCTGATTCTAGCAGAAGAGGGGAACGTGAGCGAAGTTTCCGTCTCTGTTCGAGCGCGTCGTCATCCGGCCATTCCTGCTGTTTTGCCCTCCTGCTGCTTCTATGGGAGGCTACCTGCGAAGGGACGGGGCGCACACACGGGTGCGCCCCCCCCCCTACGAATTCACCGAGTGTGAGTGGGCCCGCACTGCGGGACCGTCCGGGGGGGGCGCTGCTGCGGTCGCCGGCAGGAGCCCGGCCGCTACGCGCGCATGAGGTACTCGTCCACCTCTTTGGCAGCGGCCCGGCCCTCGTGGATCGCCCAGACCACCAGGCTCTGGCCGCTGCGCATGTCGCCGGCGGCGAAGACGCCGGCGACATTGGTGGCGTGGCCGTCTCGGGGGGTTTTGGCGTTGGAGCGCTCGTCCCGCTCGACGGCTAGCTGGCCCAGCACGGTGTCCTCCGGACCCAGGAAGCCGAGGCAGAGCAGGACTAGCTGGGCGGGCCACACCTTCTCGGTGCCGGGGATCGGCTTCGGGAAGGGCCGGCCGTTGGCGCCCCGCACCCACTCCACCTGCACCGTGTGCAGCTCCTTCACGTGGCCGCGCTCGTCCCCGACGATCTTCGTCGTGTTGATGCAGAAGACGCGGGGATCCTGTCCCTGAAGCGCCCTCGCTTCCTCCTGGCCGTAGTCGGTCTTCAGCACCCTCGGCCACTCCGGCCAGGGGTTGTTCGGCTGGCGGCTCTCGGGCGGCTTTTCTAGAATTTCGAACTGGACCACGCTCCTGCAGCCATGCCGCAGCGACGTGCCGACGCAGTCGGTGCCGGTGTCGCCGCCGCCGATCACGACGACGTCCTTACCGGAGGCCGTGAGAGTGCTGAGTGCTGAGTGCTGAGTGCTGAGTGCTTCGGCCCTCTCACTTCTCTCTTCTCTCTTCTCGCTATTCCCTGTTCCCTGTTCCCTGTTCCCTGTTCCCTGGCCTCCCATTATCCGCTGCGTGTTCGCCCTGAGGAAGTCCACGGCGAAGTGGATGCCCTGGAGGTCGCGGCCCTCGATCGGCAGGTCGCGGGGCTTCGTGGCGCCGCCACAGAGGACAACCGCGTCGTGCTCCGCCAGCAGCCTGTCGGCGGGGTAGTTCACGCCGATCTCCGTGCCGGTCACGAACTGGACGCCCTCGGCCGCCATCAGCTCTACCCGCCGCCGGACCACGCCCTTGTCCAGCTTCATGTTGGGGATGCCGTACATCAGCAGCCCGCCGGGGCGGTCCGCCCGCTCGTAGACGGTCACCGAGTGGCCGGCCTGGTTGAGCTGGTCGGCGCAGGCGAGGCCCGACGGCCCGGAGCCGACCACAGCCACCCGCTTGCCGGTCCTGTGGGCGGGCACCCTCGGGGTCATCCAGCCCCTCATGAAGCCGCGCTCGACGATGGCGTACTCGATGTTCTTGATGGTGACGGGGCTCTCCTGGGCGCCCAGACAGCAGGAGCCCTCACAGGGGGCGGGACAGACCCGGCCGGTGAACTCGGGGAAGCTGTTGGTGCGCCGGAGCCTCTGGAGCGCCTGCTTCCAGAGCCCCCGGTAGACGAGGTCGTTGAACTCCGGGACCAGGTTGTGGAGGGGGCAGCCGGCGGCCATGCCGTTCAGGAGCGCGCCGGTGTGGCAGAAGGGGACGCCGCAGTCCATGCAGCGCGCCGCCTGGGTCTGCAGCTTCTCGTCCTCGAAGGGCAGGCGGAACTCGTTCCAGTCGGCGACCCGCTCCTCGGGGACGCGATCCTCCGGAAGCTCCCTCACGTACTCCATGAACCCGGTTGGCTTGCCCATGATAGCTCCCTGAATGAAAACGTAGGGAAGGGGCTTGTCCCCTTCCGCCCGGTCTCTTCGCCTCGCTGCCGGGCGGCAGGGGATGAACCCCTGCCCTACGGACGAATCGCCGTGCGGCATCTCCCCCTCCCCGGCGTCAGAGGGGGAAAGCGGCGGCTGCGGCCGCCGCACTCCAAAGTCGCCCCTCTCCCCCGCGTGGGAGAGGGGCAGGGGTGAGGGAGAACCACCTCTCAGTTCCCGCTCACCCGTGCCAGGTCGTTCTTGTTCTGCTCGAAGGCGACCATGATGGCCTCCTCGCCGCTCAGACCCGCGGCCTCCACCATCTTGAGCGCCTCCAGCATCCGCTTGTAGTCCTTAGGCATCACCTTGACGAACCTCTGGACCGACTCCCTCCAGTTCGAGAGGATCTTCCACGCCAGCGCGCTGTCCGTGTACTCCGCGTGCTTGCGGGTCATCTCCTTGATCGTCTGGACGTCCTCGTCCTCCAGGCTCTCCAGGAACACCATCTCCCTGTTGCACCGGCTGGTGAAGTCCCCCTCCGCGTCCAGCACGTAGGCGACCCCGCCGGACATTCCCGCCGCGAAGTTGCGCCCCGTCGGGCCGAGCACCACGACCCGGCCGCCCGTCATGTACTCGCAGCCGTGGTCGCCCACCGCCTCGATGACGGCCCTCACGCCGCTGTTCCGGACGCATAAGCGCTCGCCCGCCTTGCCGCGGATGTACGCCTCGCCGGAGGTCGCGCCGTACAGCGCCACGTTGCCGACGACGATGTTGTCCTCGGGCGTGAAGGTCGAGCCGTAGGGCGGGTAGACGATCAGCTTGCCGCCGGAAAGCCCCTTGCCGAAGTAGTCGTTGGAGTCGCCCTCCAGCACCATAGTGATGCCGTTGGGCAGGAAGGCGCCGAAGCTCTGCCCGGCCGAGCCCTGGAAGTGGATGCGGATCGTGTCCTCGGGCAGCCCTGCCGAGCCGTATCGCCGCGTGACCTCGCTCCCCAGTATCGTCCCCACCACCCGATGGACGTTGCGGATCGGCAGCACCGCGCGCACGGACTCGCCCCGCTCCAGGGCGGGCTTGCAGAGGTCGAGCAGCACCTGGCGGTCCAGCGACCGCTCCAGCCCATGGTCCTGGGAGATCTGGTGGTAGCGGCCAACCTCGGCCGGCACGTCCGGCCGGTACAGGACCCGCGAGAAGTCGAGCCCGCTCGCCTTGTAGTGCTCGACTGCCTCGCGCGCCTCCAGCACGTCGGTGCGCCCGATCATCTCGTCCACCGTGCGGAAGCCCAGCTTCGACATGATCTCCCGCATCTCCTGCGCGATGAAGCGCATGAAGTTCATCACGTGCTCGGGCTTGCCCGCGAACTTCTTCCGCAGCTCGGGGTTCTGAGTCGCGATCCCCACCGGACAGGTGTCCAGGTGGCAAACGCGCATCTTCGTGCAGCCCATCGAGACCAGCACGCCCGTCGCGAAGCCGAACTCCTCGGCGCCTAGCAGCGCCGCGATGGCCACGTCCCGCCCGGTGTCGAGCTGGCCGTCGGTCTCCACCACGATGCGCGATCGCAAGTTGTTCAGCACCAGGGTCTGGTGGGTCTCCGCCACGCCCAGCTCCCATGGCAGCCCGGCGTGCTTGATGGAGGACCAGGGCGATGCCCCGGTTCCGCCGTCGTAGCCGCTGATCAGCACCACGTCCGCGTGCCCCTTGGCGACGCCCGCGGCGATGGTCCCCACGCCCACCTCGGAGACCAGCTTCACGTTGATCCGCGCCCGGTCGTTGGAGTTCTTCAGGTCGTGGATCAGCTCCGCCAGGTCCTCGATGGAGTAGATGTCGTGGTGCGGCGGCGGCGAGATGAGGCCGACGCCCGCGGTAGTGCTGCGCACCTTGGCGATCCAGGGGTACACCTTGCGGCCGGGGAGCTGGCCGCCCTCGCCGGGCTTTGCCCCCTGGGCCATCTTGATCTGCAGCTCTTTCGCCGACACCAGGTACTCGCTGGTGACGCCGAACCGGCCCGAGGCCACCTGCTTGATAGCGCTGCAGAGCGAGTCGCCGTTGGGGAGCGGCACGAAGCGCGCCGGATCCTCCCCACCCTCGCCCGTGTTGCTCTTGCCGCCCAGCCGGTTCATGGCCGTGGCCATCGTCTCGTGGGCTTCCTTGCTGATGGAGCCGAAGGACATGGCGCCCGTCTTGAAGCGATTGACGATGGCCTCGACCGGCTCGACCTCCTCCAACGGGACCGGCTCGGCCGCGAACTTGAACTCCAGCAACCCGCGCAGCGTCCGCAGCCGCGCGCTCTGGTCGTTCATCAGCGCCGAGTACTCGCGGAAGGCGTCGTAGGAGCCCGTGCGGACGGCGTGCTGCAGCCTTGCGATGGTGAGCGGGTTGAAGGTGTGCTGCTCCCCCTCGTGCCGCCACTTGTAGTAGCCGCCCGGGTCCAGGGTGGCGTCGTGGGCCCCGCGCTTCGGGAAGGCGCGCTCGTGGCGCATCGCCGCCTCGCGCGCGATCACGTCGATGCCGATGCCCTCCACCCGCGAGGGCGTTCCCTCGAAGTAGCGGTCGACCACCGACTGGTTCAGCCCCACCGCCTCGAAGATCTGGGAGCCGCAGTAGCTCTGCATGGTGGAGATGCCCATCTTGGAGAGCACCTTCACCACGCCCTTGTAGAGCGAGCGAGTGTACCTGAACTCCGCCGCCTCGTAGGTGACGTCGGGGAGGAGCCCCTCGACGATCATCTCGTCCAGGCACTTGTAGGCCAGGTACGGGTTGATCGCCGCGGCGCCGTAGCCGACCAGCGTGGCGAAGTGGTGGACCTCCCTCGGCTCGCCCGACTCCAGCACCAGGCTGACCCGCATCCTGGTTCCCTGGCGGATCAGGTGGTGGTGGAGGCCGGCGACGGCCAGGAGCGCGGGGATCGGGGCGTGCTCCTGGTCCACGCCGCGGTCGGAGAGGATCAGGATGTTGGCGCCGTCGTCGATGGCCCTGCTGGCATCGCGGAAGAGCTTCTCCATGGCCCGCTCCAGCCCCGGGCCGCCTTCGGACGGATCGAAGAGAATAGGGATGGTCGCGGACTGGAAGCCCGGCCGCTCCAGGAGGCGGAGCTTGGCCAACTCGCCATTGGTCAGGATCGGCCTCTTCAGCTTGATGCGCTGGCAGCTCTCCGGCTTGGGGTCCAGCAGGTTGCGCTCCGAGCCGAGCAGCACCTCGGGCGAGGTGATCAGCTCCTCCCGGATGGCGTCGATGGGCGGGTTGGTCACCTGGGCGAAGAGCTGCTTGAAGTAGTCGTACAGCATCTGCGGCCGCTCGGAGAGGACGGCGAGCGGCACGTCGTTCCCCATGGAGCCGACGGGCTCCACGCCGTTCTGGGCCATGGGCGCCAGCAGCATCCGAAGATCCTCGAAGCTGTAGCCGAAGGTCTGCTGCAGCCGGGCTAGGCTCTCGCCAGCCACCTTGTCCCCTGACCGATGGATCTCGAAGTCCTCGCCCACCACGTGCGGAGTCTCGCGATGGTCGACCGTGTCCGCCTTGTAGCTCTCGGTCGCCAGCAACTGCCCGAGGGTCATCGACCTTCGGCCGTCGACCCGAACGGCGGGCAGCTCCTCCAGCGAGACCATGTTCTCCTTGAGCCACTGCCCGTAGGGCTGCGCGGTGGCCATCCGCCGCTTCAGCTCCGCGTCGTTGACGATGCGGCCCGCCTCCGTGTCCACCAGGAACATCCGGCCCGGCTCGAGCCGGCCCTTCAGGAGCACCCGCTCGGGCGGGATGTCGAGCACCCCGACCTCCGAGGCCATGACCACCAGGGCGTCCTTGGTGACGTAGTAGCGGGATGGGCGGAGGCCGTTCCGGTCGAGCACGGCACCGACGCGGATGCCGTCGGTGAAGCCGATGGAGGCGGGGCCGTCCCACGGCTCCATGAGTGCGCTGTGGTACTCGTAGAACGCCTTCTTCTCCTCGCTCATGCTCTCGTGGCCGGACCAGGGCTCCGGGATCATCATCATGACCGCGTGGGGCAGGGACCGGCCGGAGAGGGTGAGGAACTCCAGGCAGTTGTCGAACATCGCCGAGTCGCTGCCGTCCGGGTTGATGACCGGCAGCACCTTCGGCAGGTCGTCGCCGAAGAGCGGCGACTCGAACAGCGCCTCGCGCGCGTGCATCCAGTTGACGTTGCCGCGCAGCGTGTTGATCTCGCCGTTGTGGATCATGTAGCGGTAGGGGTGCGCCCGCTCCCAGCTTGGGAAGGTGTTGGTGCTGAAGCGGGAGTGGAGGAGGGCCAGCGCCGTCTCGATGGAGGGGTCGGCCAGGTCCGGGTAGAACTCCTCGAGCTGCTCCGCCATCAGCATGCCCTTGTAGATCATCGTCTTGTAGGAGAGGCTGCTGACGTAAAAGGCGGGGAAGCCGCCGGAGGCGGCGTAGCGGATCTCCCGTTCGGCGCGTCGGCGGATCACGTACAGCTTGCGCTCGAAGGCGATCTCGTCGGCGATCTCGCGGCCGCGGCCGACGAAGAGCTGGTGCACGACGGGCTCGCCGAGCCGCGCCGTGTAGCCCAGGGAGCTTCCGTTGGTGGGAACCGTGCGCCAGCCCAGGACCCTCTGGCCCTCGGCGGCGACGATCGCCTCAACCCTGCGCTGGCACTCCCTCCGTTGGACGTCGTCGCGCGGCAGGTACACCATGCCGACGCCGTATCTGCCCGGCTCCGGGAGGTCGAAGCCAGCCGCTGCCGCGACCCTTCCGAGGAAGGCGTGGGGGAGCTGCATCAGGATGCCGGCGCCGTCGCCCGTGGTCGCCTCGGCGCCGGTGGCGCCGCGGTGGGTGAGGTTGCGCAGAGCCGTCAGCGCCTGCCGGAGGATCTGGTTGGACTTGCGGCCCTTGATATCTACCACGAAGCCTATGCCGCAGGCGTCGTGCTCGAACCGCGGGTCGTATAGGCCCTGCCGAGGGGGGAAGCCGGCAGGGATGCTGTGGTGGTCCGCGCGAGACATGAGGCTCCTCCGTGACGTTCAGACCCCGACAACCGGAATCACGTCAAAGGACCCTCACTCCCCACGTGGTCAGGTTGTTGGAATCACTGCCGAGCTCGAAACCCGGTCGGCACTGATGGGCGCTGCACTATGCTGATTTTCGAGATTATACTGCAATACCTCCATCTTACGCTAGTGGAAATATCGCCCAATTTCGCCGTCTCCCGTAGGGGCCGGCTCCCGCTGCCGACGGTCCCCTCCTGGTGCGGGAGCTAGCTCCCGCTGGCGACCCGCCCCAGCAATAGACGGGCCTATCATCCACCGCTACAATGCCAGCGGTAGCGCGGGGGCGGACAAGGGGACTTTCGACTTCAGGGGAGCCGGCTCGACAGGGTGAGTGCGTCCACCACCAAGTCGTACTGCGACCAAGCTGATTGGGCGCAGTACGAACGAGCGAGAACTGCCTGCGGGGACTCGCGCTTCCCCACTCTGAGGCGTCTTCCGATCAATCCGTGGCGAACTTCGTGCTGCCGGCTGGCTTCCCCGCTAAGAGTGAGTATCGTAGACTTCAAGGCTACGACGGCGAATCGCCGCTCAGCGGACATTTGGTGGCAGAGTGGAGACCTAAAAGGGGGGGGCAGGTGCATGAGTTCCAAAGACAAGCTGCATCAAATCGTGGACGAACTGCCGGATGACGAACTGCTGCCTGCGGAGCGGTTCCTCCAGTATCTGCGCGATCGTGGAGAGGATCCCATGCA
>JACPQO010000158.1 GCA_016190405.1 Chloroflexota bacterium
CGATGACACCAACGTCAACCTGAAGGTCCTGCACTGCGGCGACCCCAACTGCACGGCTGGCAACAGCATCACATCCCCCGACACCGCCGGCTTCGGCGCCTATATGGCCTCCTTGGCCCTCGACGGCAGCGGCAACCCAGTGGTCAGCTACTACGATGGGACAAACGCCGACCTGAACCTCCTGCACTGCGGCGACCCCAACTGCACGGCTGGCAACAGCATCACCTCCCCCGATCCCGGCGTCACCGCTGCTGTGGGCAACAGTTCCCTGGCCCTGGACTCCAGCGGCAACCCGGTGGTCAGCTATTTGGATTACACCAACGGGGACCTGAAGCTGCTGCACTGCGGCAACCCCAACTGCACTGCTGGCAACAGCGTCACCTCCCCCGATACCGGCGGCGCCGCTGTCGGGTATAACAGCTCCCTGGCTCTGGACAGCAGCGGCAACCCAGTGGTTAGCTATTGGGATGCCACCAACGACGACCTGAAGCTCCTGCACTGCGGCAATCCCAACTGCACCGCTGGCAACAGCATCACCTCGCCCGACACCACCGGCTTCGTCGGCGATTACAGCTCCCTGGCCCTGGACCCCGGCGGCAACCCGGTGGTCAGCTATTTGGATAACACCAACTCGGACCTGAGGCTCCTGCACTGCGGCAACCCCAACTGCGACATCGACTCCGACGGCGACGGCGTGTTCGACATCACGGACAACTGCCCGGACACCGCGAACCCCGGCCAGCAGAACAACGTGCACCCGGCCACCTTCGCGGGGGACCACTGCGAGGACCCGGAGCCGGACGGGGTGATGGACATCACGGACAACTGCCCGGACGTGGCCAACCCGCTCCAGGAGAACGCGGACGGCGACAAGTGGGGGGACGCCTGCGACAACTGTCCGTCGACGGGGACGGCGTGGTTCGTGCCGCCCGAAGACTTCGACTGCGACGGCTGGACGGGCGCGGACGAAGGGGTGATCACCACCGACCCCAGCAACGGCTGCGGCGCGGAGTGGCCGGCCAACATGAACAACACCGCGCTCTCGTCGATCAACAAGATCGATATCTTCGACGTGAACGCGCTGGCGCCGCCGGTGTTCTTCAGCGCGCCGGGCAACCCGAACTACAGCGTGCGCAAGGACCTGACGGCGGGCCATGCCCTCACGGACCCCAAGATCGACATCTTCGACGTGAACAAGCTGGCGCCGCCGGTGTTCTTCGCCACCTGTACGCCGTAGGGGCGCGGCGGCGGTGAGCGCTGCCGCCTGACCCACCGCTCCGCCGTCCCCCAGATCCTCCTTCGACAGGCTCAGGACAGGCTTCGCGTACGGGACAGTACGGTCTGCGGCTCTGGTGGCCGCTCAGGATGACAGGGGCGCGTGGCTGGCGCCGCCGGTGTTCTTCGCGACGTGCACGCCGTAGGATGGCCCTTCGGGCCGGAACCAGGGAACCAGGGAACCAGAGGAACCAGGGTGCGAAAAGCTGCGGAAATTGGCGGAGAATTCCCTCGGCAGAGGTCATACCATCTTGACACCTCCACCGTAGGGCGTATTATTGAGTAGCCAATTGGCGCGGGCTGCTTTTGTGTGCCGATAAAGGGCCATGGGGGAGTGCGGCGATGTCGCACGTGCGACTACTTGTGCGGAGTCTGCTGATGCCGGCGGCTCACTATCAGCAGGCATGTCGACAGAGTTCAGCTCTTTTCCCCATGGAGCTCCTTTAGAGGGGACGCACCAAAATCTAGGGAAGCCCTGCCAGCTTCCGACAGACGTGTCGCGCTAACGCTGGCTTCTTCCGCACCGCCTGCCGGAGCTGTGGGACTCCCCGGGGGGAGGGGACCCACATGAAGACCGCAAGAGCGGCAGTCGCCGTCCTCGTATCCTTGTCCCTGCTTCTGGTGGCGTTGCTTGTCCTGCTGACGGGCGCCTTCCAGGGCGGGAGCGATGCCAGCCAGGGGCCCGCGCGTGGCCAGGCCGAAGCGGTGTCCGCCAACGCGGATGCGCTGGCCGGGCCGGTCCTGGCGGCGGCGCCCGGCGGCGCCCTGGCGTTAGTGCAGCCTGGGGTGCGTGAAGCGCTGGGCCAGGGAGCGCCGGTGCGCGTCATCATCTCGCTGAAGCAACCGCGCCTGCCGGCCCCGCCGGACCTGCCCGCCCTCAAGCGGGACGTGGCGGCCAGGCAGGAGCGCGTCCTGGCGGCCGTGGGGCCTTCGGACTTCAGCGTCATCTACCGGTACGACGCGGTCCCGGCCCTGGCCGGTCGCATATCAGCTCGCGGCCTGGAGGCGCTGGTGAGGCACCCCGATGTGGCGGCCATCGAGCTGGACCTGGTGGGCCAGGGCAGCCTGGCCGAGAGCGTGCCGCTGATCAACGCCGACGACGTCCACAGCGGCCCCCCAGACCCGTCCACCGGCGCCGGCGTAGTGGTGGCGGTGCTGGATACGGGCTTGGACACGGACCACGCCGACCTGTCAGACGATCTGCTCTCGGAGGACTGCTTCATCACGGGAGGGGCGAGCACGTGTCCGGGCGGCGGAACAACCTGTAGCGGACCGGGCTGCGCCGAGGATGACCACGGCCACGGCACCAACGTCACCGGCATCATCACCTCCATGGGGACGAACGGCATAGCTTCCGTGGGGGTGGCGCCGGACGCGGACATCCGGGCCTACAAGGTCCTTGACGCGACCAACAGCGGCAATACCATTGACTGGCTGGCCGCCCTGAACGACATCATCGCCAACCGCCCGGATGTCGACCTGGTCAACATGAGCCTGGGCACCACTGCAACCTTCAGGCCCGGGAACTGCGACGGCATGGCTCTCGCCACGGCCATCAACATCCTGCGGGCGCGGGGGACCACCACCGTCGTCGCCTCGGGCAACGACGGCGTCAAGACCGGCATGGACTACCCCGCCTGCGTATCGACGGCGGTATCCGTGGGGATGACCTATGACCAGACCTTCCCCCCTGGATTCGTCTGGGGGCCGCCGGCTTCCTGTACGGACAACCCGGCCCCCGTCGACGCGGTGGCCTGCGCCTCCAACTCGGACCGCTCCCTGGACCTGCTGGCCCCCGGCGCGGCCATAACCTCGCCGGGGCTGGCCGGCGGCACGTCAATATTCGCCGGCACCTCCCAGGCTACCCCCCATGTGACCGGGGTCATGGCCCTGGTGCTGGAGAACAACCCGGGCTACACGCCGGACGAGCTGGAGTACTGCCTGGAGAGCAGCGCCCTGGTGACGCCGACTGACCCGGGCAACGGCGTGACCACGCCCCGCGTGGACGCCTACCAGTCCGTCTACCTCTGCGCCACCTCGCCGCCGGCCGTGATCCAGGATGCCATCTTCTCGGTGCGCAGCCCGGACATCACCGTCGCGCTACCCAACCCGTGCCCGCAAGCGGCCCTGCTGACGATACCGGGCGCGGGCCCTGCCTGCTCGCGGGCGGCGCCCACGCCGGACCGCGTGCTGACGCCGGGTCCCCTGGGCCTGGACACGACGGGAGCGGCGACGGACGAGCTGGACGCCCTATCGCTGGACGAGCCGTTCGTGGGGCCCCTGGCGCCGGCCTTCCACTTCTCGGTGGACTCCTCCGCCGTGGGGGTGGCCGGCTGCGCGGCGCCGGACGTCTTCTCGGAGGCGGCGGCCGGCGCCGGTGAGGCGGACGGGGACATCTTCACGGACCTGGCGCCGCCCGCCTCGGCCCTCACCGGCTGCAACGCGCTGTTCCAGGACGAGTCGGTGCAAGGGCTCAACGGCGGCGCGGGCCCGCCGGCGGTGCCCGAGGACGACATGGACGCCCTGGCCGACCCGTACGCGGGGACCGCTATGCCGTGTCCGGCTCTCGGGCTGGGCGGAGTCTGCCCGGCCTTCTCTATCGCCGGCGGCTCGGCCATAGTCGGCTTCGCGGACGCGAACGGCACGTTCATCACGACCGATGCCATTCTGGTGCCGCCGGGCACGCCGGCCAATGCGTCAGGTTTCCCCGGCTGTGCCGCCGGCGGCCTGCCTTGCGTGGCGGTGACGGGGGCCAACCTGGGGCTCGGCCTGGCGGCGGACGACCTGGACGCCCTCTGCTGGTTCGATAACGGGGGCCCCATGATGCCCAACGGGATCCCTGACACACCGCCGTGGATCGCCGGTCTGTACGACTCCGACGACTACTTCTTCTCCCTGGCGCCGGGCTCGCCCACGCTGGCGCTCATCGGCGCCGGGCCGGGCGACGTCCTGGCGCCGCCGCCCTTCGGCAGCCCGCTCGGTTCGCCGCCGGTGGTGGTCGCCCCGGCGGCGGCTATCGGCCTGGCCGCGACCGACAACCTGGACGCCCTGAAGTGCATCAACGGCGGCGGGGCGCGGCTGGCCACGCAGTGGGAGCTGCCCATGTCGCCCCACTACAAGTGCTACGGGATCCCACCCCAGACGCTAGACGTCACAGTGGACCTGGAGACGCAGTTCGGCCTTGAGGAGGGAGTGCGGGTCACCTCCTCCAGCCTCCTGTGCCCGCCCGCCCTGAAGAACGGCGAAGGGGACCTGAACGAGCCGCATGTGAAGTGCTACAAGATCGTTAGCAGCGATGACCCGCCCCAGATCGTCAGGCTCACCACCCAGTTCGGCGTCGAGGACAACGTGGAGGTCGGCCCGGCTCAGGAGCTTTGCGTGCCCGCGCTCAAGGAGGTCGTGTTTCCGCCGCCGCCCACGCCGACGCCAACGCCGGGCGTGCTGCCCCCCGCGCCGCACTACAAGTGCTACGCCATTTTCGGCCCCTCGCCAACGGGCGCTCCGGTGGACCTGGAGACGCAGTTTGGGCTGGAACCCGGCGTCGTCGTTGGGGCGGCCATGCGCCTGTGCGCGCCCGCCCTCAAGACCTACCTTGGACCCCCAGAGGGCGACCTGACGGCGCCGCACCTCAAGTGCTATCAGATATCCGCGCCGCGGACACCGGCGCCCGGCTTTGAGGTGAACCTGATCACCCAGTTCGGGCTCGAGTTGAACGTCCAAGTCCAACAGCCCCAGTGGCTGTGCGTGCCCGCCCTCAAGGAGGTGATTGGCGGCACGCCCACGCCCACTCCCACGCCCATTCCTAGCCCTACGCCCACCGCCACCGCGACAGCCACCGCTACACCCACGCCGACGCCCACGCCGACACCCACGCCTACGCCTACGCCTACGCCCACGCCTACGCCTACGCCTACGGAGACGCCTACTGCGACGGCTACAGCCACGCCTACTCCGACTCCTACCCCCACGCCCACGCCTACCGTCACGACGCCGCCCTGGTGCCCGGGCCCGGTCCCCTGGAAGGTGCCGGTGGGGGACGACGACTGCGACGGCTGGACCACGGCGGACGAGCTCATCATCACCACGGACCCCAACAACGACTGCGACCTGGAGTGGCCGGCCAACATGAACAACGCCGCCGGCGGCACCTTCAGGAAGGTCGACATCATGGATGTGAACATGCTGGCGCCGCCGGTGTTCTTCAGCACGTCGGGGCCGTGGTTCCCGCGTCGGGACCTGAGGCCGGACGGCGTCATCAACATCTTCGACGTGAACAAGCTGGCGCCGCCGGTGTTCTTCGCCACCTGCACGCCGCCGTAGGAGGCCATTCGGACCGGGAGCAGGGAGCCAAGAAACCAGAGGACCAGGAAGCCTGACGCCACAAAACGCCACGAAGGGGTGGCCGAAGGTCCCTTCGACAGAGCTCAGGACAGGCTTGAAAACGCCCCGATTGGGCGTATAATTGCGGACTGTCAACGGCGCGAGGCCGTGAACGGCGGAGGGCCCAAAGGGGAACGGCGATGCGACACTTGTGGCTCTTGTTGCCTGAGGCCGCTTTCACCTTACGCCCTGCCCTTTGCCACTATCTGTTGGCGGGCGGCCGCGCTGATCGCACGGGAATGGCAAGGAGGGAGAGATGAGCGGCAACAGGTATCTGGCAGCAGTCTTGCTAGCGGGGGTTATTGGTCTCCTCGCTACCCTGACCCTGACGGGCGTCGTCGAGCGGCCCTGGGGCGGCGGCGCCACCACCGAGGCCCGGACCATAGCGCTCTCCGAGGGCATTTTCGGGCCGGTGGGGGAGTTGCCGCTGTACCCCGCAGCGGCGGGCGGGACGCCCGTTATCAGCTTCCAGGGCCGGCTGACGAACCCTACGACGGGTCTGCCTGTGGGGGACGGCGACTATAGCGTCACGTTCCGCATCTACGACGCCGCCACCGCTGGCAACAACCTGTGGACGGAGACGCAGCCCACGGTGGCGGTATCCGGGGGG
This sequence comes from Chloroflexota bacterium, assembly GCA_016190405.1. Next base: position 6,266 of record JACPQO010000158.1, read on the forward strand.
CTGTTCAGCGTGATGCTGGGGTCGGTGACGGCACTCACTGCGAGCGTCTTCGACGGGACGGACCGCTACCTCGAGGTGGAGGTGAGCGGTGACCCGCCGATGACGCCGCGGCTCCAGTTCGGCTACGTCTCGTACGCCTTCCTTGCCGAAGAGGCGAGCAACGCGGCTTTGCTGGACGGCGTCGATTCAGGCCAGCTTCTGCGGTCGGATACCAGCGACTCCTACACCGGGGGCGTGCTGACGCTCAATACAGGCACGGTGCTGGATCTGCGCAACGCCAACACGTCCGGCGAGCCTAGGTTTGGCGTGAGGCTTAGCGCCGGCGGCGGCGAGGGCAGCTCGGCCCTGTGCTACTTCGAGGACGGCAATTACTGTGGGGAAGGGCTGACGTGGGAGGACCCCGGAGACGTGTTCAGCCTCAGCGACGACACGCAGGTGCAGGGCTCCCTGAGCGTGAGCGGGACAGTCGCCATGGGCTATGAGCAGGTGGTGGTTCCTGCGGGCTTCCACTCGGGAGGCTTCGTCGAGACGCGCACCGCCACCTGCCCGGCTGGCAAGGTGGTGCTCGGTGGCGGGGTTTCAATTGACAACCTTGATAGCGCTCGCGTTATGCGGAGCTATCCCAGTAGCGCGTCGTCCTGGACGGGGACGGCTGCCGGCAATGACTCTGCGTTCGCCATATACGCCATTTGTGCCAGGATGGGCCCGTAGGACCACCGCGCCAATGTTGCAGCGCAGTGCCGGGGTGATGGGGAGATGAGAACCAAACCTGCTCGAGCCAGGCGGTACGTGCGCGTTCTCGTCGTGGGTCTGGTGGCGCTGGCGGCAGCGCTGGCCGGGGTCCTTTCGCGAGGAACACCGGCGGAGTCGTTCCATGGGCTGGTGTTCGTTAGCGACGCGTCGGTGCAGGAGGGGAATAGCGGCACGCTGGTCGCTCAGTTCTTCGTGAGCGTGACTGACGTCTGCGGCTTTCAGCATGGGAACGCGACCGTCTCCGTGGCGACGGCAAATGGGACGGCGATCGCGGGGAGCGATTACTTCGCCAACTCCGCCGGCTTCACTTTCTTCTGCGGTGGCCCGGCAAGTCAGGTGTTTCAGGTGACTATCATCTCAGACCCCCTGCACGAGCCGAACGAAACGTTCTTCGTCAACGTCACCAGCGTCAGCAACGCCTCTGTCGCCGACGGACAGGGAGTCGGCACGATACTGAATGACGATTCGCTGCTGTCCATCAACGACGTAAGCGTGAGCGAGGGTGACGCGGGAACGGTCGACGCGGTGTTCACGGTGACCCGTAACACCCCCAGCCCCCAGACGGCGACGGTGAACTTCGCCACGGCGGACGGGACGGCCACCGCCGGCAGCGACTACGCGGGCACGGCCGGTACCCTGGTGTTCGGCCCGGGCGAGACGAGCAAGACCGTGACCGTGACGGTCGACGGCGACACCTTGGACGAGGCGGACGAGACGTTCTTCGTTAACCTCAGCAACGCCACCACGGCCACGATAGTCGACGGGCAGGGGGTGGGGACGATACTGGATGACGACCCGCTGCCCAGCCTATCGATTAACAACGTCACAGTGGCGGAGGGCAACGCCGGCACAACCAACGCCGCCTTCACGGTCACCTTATCTGCGGCCAGCGGCCAGGTGGTCACGGTGAACTTCGCCACAGCCGACGGGACAGCCACGGCCGGGATCGATTACGTGGCTGCGTCGGGCACCTTGACCTTCAACCCGGGCGATACGTCGAAGCCTGTGCCTGTGGTCGTGAACGGCGACACGACGCCAGAGCTGACGGAGACGTTCTACGTCAACCTGTCGGGCGCGATCAACGCCACCATAGGGGACGCCCAGGGAGTGGGCACAATCACCACGGAGGAGTTGCCCGATTTCGTCATCCCCTGGTCCGCCTTCAGCTCCGGCGGCGACCCCACGTCGTCCTCCTCTCCCAACTACCGTCTCGGCTCCACGATAGGCCAGCCGGCCGTCGGGCAGTCGAGCAGCACCAACTACCGCCTGGGAGCGGGCTTCCTGTTCGGCGCCCCCTTTGACCCCGACGCCGACGGGGTGGACGCCATCTCCGACAACTGCCCGCTTGTAGCCAACCCCGGCCAGCAGAACGTCGTGCACCCGGGGACGCCGGCGGGAGACCACTGCGAGGACCCGGAGCCGGATGGGGTGTTCGACATCAGCGACAACTGCTCGGACACCGTCAACCCCCTCCAGCAAAACGCCGTCCACCCCGGCACGCCCGCCGGCGACCACTGCGAGGACCCCGAACCGGACGGAGTGATGGACGCCACCGACAACTGCCCGAATGTGGCCAACCCGCTCCAGGAGAACGCTGACGGCGACAAGTGGGGCGACGCCTGCGACAACTGCCCGGCGACAGCGACGCCGTGGCTCGTACCGGCGGGGGATGGGGACTGCGACGGCTGGACGGACGCCGACGAGGGGCTCATCGGGACCAACGCGGGCAACCGCTGCGGCACGGAGTGGCCGGCGAACATGAACAACGGCGGGGTCAGCGTCAACAAGGTGGACATCTTCGACGTGAACGCGCTGGCGCCGCCGGCCTTCTTCAGCAGCCCGCCGAGTGTCAACTACAGCGTGCGCAAGGACCTGTCGGCGGGCCATGCGCCGACGGACCCCAAGATCGACATCTTCGACGCGAACAAGCTGGCGCCGCCGGTGTTCTTCGCCATCTGTACGCCGTAGGAGGCCCTTCGGACCAGGACCAGGGAACCAGAGGACTAGGGACGGGCTAGCAGCGGGGACGCCGGCGCGCTCGCGCGGTATGATGGCAACGGGCCACCATGCGCATCGGGCTGATCTCCGATACCCACATACCGCAGGCGGGTCGCGACCTGTGGCCGCCGGTGTACGAGGCGCTGCGCGGCGTGGACCTGATCCTGCACGCCGGCGACCTGCTGCTGCCGGAGGTCATCGGCTGGCTGGAGCCGCTGGCCCCGGTCATGGCTGTTAGCGGTAACGGCGATTACGGCGGCTGGCAGCGCACGGTGCCGCCGCAGGACCCGCGGCTCTCCGAATCGAAGGTGCTGGCCGTCGATGGCCCTTCGACAGGCTCAGGGCAGGCTCTGCGCGTCGGGCTGGTGCACGACTTCCCCATGCCGGAGTCGCCGCCCCTGCGCACGTTCGAGGGGTTGATGTCGCACTACTTCGGGGGGCCGGTGGACGTCATCGTGCGGGGGAGCACTCACGCCGCCGAGATCACCATCGTCCGTGGGGTGCTGGTGGTGAACCCCGGTAGCCCCACCTTCCCCAACCACCAGAGCCTGCGGCTGGGCACCATCGGCTACCTGGATATCGACGACGGGCGCGTCCGGCCGTCGATCGTGCAGTTGCGCTAGGGACCCTCACCCCCGGCCCCTCTCCCGTGCGCGGGAGAGGGGTGAACCTTCGCCGGGGAACTTTCCGAGGTCCGCCTCCGTCTGAAAGGCAGAAGCCTTGTCAGGAGGTGTGCTATGCGAAACACAGGCTTGATCCTTGCACTCGTGGGCCTGGTGGCGGGCGTCGCCGCCATCGCCCTGGTGGCGACGCAGTTGGACGGCGATTCCAGCGCCGGAGGGGGGCCCGGCGGCGCTGCGGCGCCCGGAGGCACCCCCGCGCCGCTGGGGCTCACCACCCTGGACAGCGACCAGTCAGTGGACGAAGAGCGGGCGCCCGTGTTCGCGCCAGCCATCTCGGAGTACGCCGCCACGACAGGTGACGCGGCGGGCGGGCCTGCCACTGGCGGGACCGCCGGCGCGACGGGCCTGGCTCTGCCCCAGACGCTGGACCGCAAGATCATACGCACCGCCACGCTGGAGCTGACGGTGGAGGATGTCGGCGGGGCGGCGCAGAGGGTGGAGAACGCAGCCCTGGCGGCGGGCGGTTTCGTCTCGGCGTCCAGCCTGCTGGTCGAGGAACTGCCTAGGCCGGAGGGAGCCGATGAGAGCGAGCCGCCGCCCAAGCGCCAGACCGCCACCGTCACCATCCGCGTTCCGGCCGAGGCGTACGCCAGCGTAATGAGCCAACTGAGGGGGATCGCCGACGAGATCGATTCGGAGAGCAGCCAGTCCTCCGAGGTGACGGAGGAGTACACGGACCTGCAGGCCCGGCTGCGCAACCTGGAGGCGACTGAGGGTCGCTATCTGGAGCTGCTGGCGAAGGCGCAGACGATTCCCGATATCCTGACCGTGCAGGACCGTCTGAACTCCGTGCGGGCCGAGATCGAGCAGGTGCAGGGCCGCATCAACCTGCTGGACAACCTGACGGACATGGCGACGATCACGGTGCAGTTGAGCCCGCCGCTGCCCGTGATAGAGGAGGAACCTCAGACGGTGACCGAGCCGGGCTGGGCCGAGGAGGCCTGGGAGAACGCCTGGGAGGCCTCTGAGGACGCGCTGAAGGCGCTGGGCACGGCAGGAATCGTGATGGGGGTGGTGCTGGTCTGGCTGGCCGTGCCGGCCATCGCCCTCGCCGTCGGCCGGCGGCTGCTGTCCCCCAGGCGGGAGCACAAGGGGGAGGCGTAAGGGGGCGCTAGCCGCAGACCTGGCCGCCTGCGGGCAGGTCTGCGCAGACCGCTTCGATCGCCAGGACTGACGCCTTCGAGACCAGCCGGGCGGCTCCCGCTTGGCAATCGAGACTTCTTCGGGACGCGTATCTTCGGTGAGCTCGTTCAGATACATCGCGTTACACCAGTATAGGGATGAAACGCCTCAAGAGGGGGGTACCTATGCAGGTGTACGGAGCGGTCCTGCCTGGGGCAGGGAAGGTGGCCCGGCTGCTGCCGCGGCTGGCCAACGAAGTA
>JACPQO010000159.1 GCA_016190405.1 Chloroflexota bacterium
CGATGGACAGGGCCACCGTAGCCGCCGTCCCTTCCAGCCGCTCTTCGACCGGCAGCCCCAGCACGACGCCGATGGTGGACTTGCGCGAGGTGCCGATGAGGATGGGCCGGCCCAGGGCGCGCAGCTCCCCCAGCCGCCGCAGCATCTCCAGCGCCTGCTCCTCCGTCCAGCCGAAGTTGAACCCCGGGTCCACGATTACCCGCTCCTGGGGCAGCCCCTGCTCTCGCGCGATGCGCAGGCTCTCCAGCAGCCCCACCGTGACGTCGCCGATGACGTCGTGGAAGTCGCGGCCCCGCTGGTTGTGCATGGCGATGGCGGGGACGCCGGACTCAGCGGCGACGCGGGCGACCTCCGGCTCGCGGCGGAAGCCGTGGACATCGTTCACCAGGTGGGCGCCGACGGCCAGGGCGGCGCGCGCCACCTCCGCCTTGTAGGTGTCGATGCTGATGGGGATATCGACCTCTCGCACCAGCCGCTCGATGACCGGGACCGTGCGGCGTATCTCTTCCCCGGCCGGGATCGGCTCGAAGCCGGGCCGCGTGGACTCGCCGCCCACGTCGATCATGTCGGCGCCCTCGCGGGCCATACGGACACCCTGGTTGACGGCCGCCGCCACGTCGTAGGCCAGGCCGTCGCCGGAGAAGGAGTCCGGCGTCACGTTGACGATGCCCATGACGTAGGTGCGGCTGCCCCAGACGAACTCCCGCCCGCCGATGGCTATGGGCTGGGGATGCGCTACCTGCTGCACTTTCCACCTCGCGCTATAATGGGCACCGAATCGAACAATCGAACAGTGGAACAATAGAACACGGCGGCGATATGTTCCACTGCTCCATTGTTCTACTGTTCTGAGAGCGAAGCGAGATGTCCTCCCACTACCCGCGTCCCGAGATCCTGGCCGAGACCGGCTGGCTGGCCGAGCATCTGGGCGACCCCTCCGTCCGCATCGTGGACTGCGACGAGTTCGCGGCCTACCAGCGGCTGCACGTCCCGGGCGCCGTCGGCCTCAAGGTGCACCACTACCTTAAGGCGGAGGGCGAGCGGGCGCCGGGGCAGACGGCGGGCACCTACGTGATGGGCCCCGAGGAGTTCGAGCGGGTGATGTCCGAGCACGGCATCGGCAGCCAGCACACCGTTGTCGCCTACGACGGGATGGGCGGTCTGTACGCCGCGCGGCTGTGGTGGGCGCTGGACTACTACGGCCACACGAACTGCAAGCTGCTGAACGGCGGCTTCCACAAGTGGTTCAGCGAAGGCCGCCCCGTGACCCGCGACCAGCCCCACGTGGAGCCGGCGACCTTCAGGGTCCGGCCGGGGAGCGACTGCCTGTGCACCCTGGACGGCGTGCGCGACGCCCTCGGCCGCGAGGCTGTCGTCATCTGGGACGTGCGCTCGCGGGAGGAGCACACGGGCGACGACCGGCGCCAGAACCGGCGCGCCGGCCGCATCCCGGGCGCCGTCCACCTGGAGTGGCTGGACATGACGGTGCGGCCGCCGGAGCGCTCCGGCCTGCTGCTGCCCGCCGGGGAGATCCGCTGCAAGCTGGATATCCTGGGGATAACGCCGGAGAAGCAGGTGCTGACCCACTGACAGGCCGGCATCCGTGCGGCGCACGGAACGTTCGTCCTGCGGCTGATGGGCCACGACCGCGTCCGGACCTACGACGCCTCTTGGAACGAGTGGGGCAACCGCGACGATACGCCCATAGTGCGGGGGGCGGAGGGCGCACCCAAATGAGAGGCAATAGTGTCGTGATGTGCTGGAGCGGTGGCAAGGACAGCGCCTTCGCCCTGTGGAAGCTACAGCAGGACCGGCGCTACAACGTAACCGGCCTGCTGACCACGCTGACGGAAGGCTACAACCGCGTGGCGATGGCCGGCTTCCGCGAGGAGCTGCTGCACGCCCAGGGGGAGAGACTCGGCCTGCCGCTGTACCCGGTATGGATCCCTCCGGCATGTATCAACCGGGTTTATGAGGCGGCGATGGCCCGCGCCATTGAACGGATCAAGCTCGATGGCGCCCAGGCGGTGGCCTTCGGAGACATCTACCTGGAAGACGTGCGGGCCTACCGGGAGAAGATGATGGCGCCAACGGGGCTGGAGACCCTGTTCCCCAATTGGGGGTCCGACACGCAGAAGATGGCGCGAGAGGTGATTGACGCCGGTTTCCGGGCGACATTGGTCTGCGTGGACCCGAACCAGGTACCAGCGGACTTGGCCGGTCGGGAGTACGACGATTCGTTGCTACAGAACCTACCGGACGGCGCCGACCCGTGCGGCGAGCGGGGGGAGTTTCACACCTTCGTGCACGCGGCGCCCAACTTCCGGTCGCCGATCGGTGTACGTGCGGGCGAGCGCGTCCAGCGGGACGGTTTCTGGTTCGCGGACCTGCTGCCGCTCTAGTAATCACAGCGCCGGCGCCCGTTTGTGCCACTCCGTCGCCTGTTCGTAGGCGTGGGCAGCGCGCAGCACCGTTTCTTCCTGCCACCAGCGGGCGGCCAGTTGCAGGCCGATGGGTAGGCCACTTGTCGTGAAGCCGCAGGGGACCGAAATGGCCGGCACGCCCAGCAGGTTGAAGGGGCCGGTGAAGCGCACCAGAGTCATCGTGGTCTGGACCTCGCTCTCCTCGATGCGCGGCGGCGGCACCGGCGTCGTCGGCGTGGCCAGCAGGTCCACGCGGTCGAACACCTGCTGCCGCCACTCCTGCACGATGAGCTCCCGTAGCCGCTGCGCCTGCACGTAGTGCATGCCCAGGAACGCCATGCCCAGCTCCAGCCGCTGCCGGATGTCGTCGCCGTAGTCCTGGGGCCGCTCCGCCAGCCAGCGCTGGTGGTAGGCCAACGCTTCCGGCATCATGATCGCCGTCACCGCCGCCGGCGCCTCCGCGATGTGGGGCAGCGATACCTCTGCCACCTCCGCGCCCAGCTTCGTCAACACCTCGATGGCCGTCCGCACCGCCTTCAGGACCTCTGGCTCCACGTTGTCGAAGAAGTACTGGCGCGGCACCCCCACGCGCAGGCCCTTCAGGTTCCCTTTAAGGCCGCGACGGTAGTCCGGCACCGGCTCGTCGCTGCTGGAGTCGTCCAGGGGGTCCTTCCCCGCCAGGACGCCCAGGACGATGGCGGCGTCCTCGGCCGTGCGGGCCAGGGGCCCCACGTGGTCCAGGGCCCAGCTCAGGGGCACCACGCCCCGCCGGCTGACCCGCCCGAACGTCGGCTTCAGCCCCACCACCCCGCACAGGGAGGCCGGGATGCGTATGGAGCCGCCGGTATCGGTGCCCAGGGCGGCCAGGCACTCGCCGGCGGCCAGGGCGCAGGCGGAACCGGAGCTGGAGCCGCCGCAGACGCGGCTGTCGTCCCAGGGGTTGCGCGCCGCGCCGTAGTGGGGGTTCACGCCGGTGGCCCCGAAGGCAAACTCGTGCAGGTTCAGCTTACCGATGATGATGGCCCCGGCGGCCTTCAGCCGTGCGGTGGCCTCGGCGTCCTCGGCCGGGACGTGGTCGGCCATGATCTTGGAGCCGGCGGTGGTGCGCACACCGGCCGTGGCGAACAGGTCCTTCAGCGCCACCGGCAGGCCGTGCAGCGGGCCCTTGTAGTTCCCCTTGGCGATCGCCTGTTGCGCCTGCCGCGCCGATTGCAGCGCCGTCTCCCGCGTTACCGTGATGAAGGCCTTCAGGTGGCCGTCCAGGCGGCCGATGCGTTCCAGGCAGGCGTCTGTCAACTCTACCGGCGATATCTTGTGGCGGCGGATCTGGTCACCAGCCTCGGCCAGGGAAAGCCGCGCCAGTTCCGCCACGCTCATCGCTGAGCGCTCCGGGGCGGGCGAAAGCGGCAGGCCGGCTCCACCTCGCCGTACTGCACGGACGCGAGGGCCTGCTGGCCGGCCTGGACGATGGGCAGAGCCAGGGCCAGAGCGGCGATGCGCTCCCTCGTCAGGGGAACGCCGGCCAGATCGGCCAGAGAACGGGCGCTATCGCGGGGGTCTTCGTCCATGCCACCTGTAACGGACGTGCTGCCTAGGCACACTGTAACAGGCCGTGAGCCCCTGTCAACGGGGTTCTCGACACAATGTTGACGGATTATCTGCATAAGCGTCTTGACAAGCGGGGCGCGACCGACTAACTTTCAGGCAAATATGGTGACGCAATCATCACAGTCGGATTTCCAGTCATCCGACTAGCTCTTCCGAGGAGGTCCGGATGGAAAGTAAATCGAACGACATCATGGAGAAGTTCAAGGCCCTGGGCCTCGGCGAGAAGATCATCTTGATCGCTGCGCCGCTCTTTTTCATAGACGGCTTCCTCCCCTGGTTCGACTACGACATCGAAGGGTTCGGCGGCCCCAGCAGGAGCGGCTGGTCGGGAGATCTTTCGTTCCTCTCGATTATCGCGATTCTGGCCGCGGTCGTAATGGTGGCACAGATCGCGGTGGCGCGGTTCACAACCCTCAAACTGCCAGCGCTGCCGCAGGGGGTCACCTGGGCCCGCGTGCACCTTGGTCTTGCGGGTTACGTGGCTTTCGCGGTGGTAATTCGCCTGATCGTCGGTGAATCGGCAGGATCCTTCGACGCAGACATGGCGTTCGGGATCTGGATTGCGGTCATTTTGGCGGTGGCCCTGGCCGCGGGCGGCCTTCTGATGTTCCAGCAAGAGAAGCAGTCCGCCGCCTAGCCCAAAACGATCCAATGCCGCTGGCCGCGCGACAAGGCAAGGCCGCCGTACGAGCTGGGAGGGAACCATGACGATGGAACAGATCATAGCCAGGCTCCGGCGGGCCCTGATGCTGGACCCCACCGTCTTCGAGGAGGTCCGCGACGATGCCACCTTCACCCCCATCGCTGCTGGGCTGGCGGCAGCGGCTATCATCGTCGCGGGCTTCGGCGCCTGGCTATTTGGCGAGACCGTGTTGGACGCCACTCCCGACGGCTGGTTCGTCGATACGCTCATCTTGGGGTCGGTCTTCACGGCCCTGCTCTGGGTGGCGGCAGTCGCCACCATCTATGTGGTCCTCACGCAGGTGTACCGCGAGACGGCGGCGCCGGACGCCCTGTTCAGGGTGTGCGCCCTGGGCTTTCTGCCCTTCGCTATGGGGGTGCTGGTGCTCATCCCGGAGATCGGGTTCGCCTTCGGGTTCATGTCGGCCGCGCTCACGTTCTACCTGACCGTCTTCGGGCTTAGCGCTGCCTTCTCAATCGCCCAGTCGCGCGCGGTGGTAGCGGCCGCGCTCGGCTTCGCGGTCATGGCGATCGTCATCCCGCTGATCAGTGGCTTCCCGGACAACAACTTCGTCAGCGGCGTCTTCGTATAC
>JACPQO010000152.1 GCA_016190405.1 Chloroflexota bacterium
CCGGGATCAGCACGATGCGCGATACCACCCGCAGCCACAGGTCGGGCGCCCCTACGGCAGCGAACACGACGATGCTGACCGCGACGACCGTCAGAAGGAAGCTGGTCCCGCAGCGCACGTGCGCCGTGGAATAGCGCTGGACCCACGCCGGCTCCAGCGGGTCGCCCGCCTCCAGGGCGTGGATGCTCTTGTGCTCCGCCCCGTGGTAGGCGTACACGCGTCGCACGTCAGGCAGCAGGCCTATCACGCCGATGTAGCCCACCACCAGCGCCAACCGGATGAGCCCTTCGACAAGCACCACCAGCAGGTCGCTGTCCAGGGCGTCGTCCAGCCAGCCGCTCAGCAGGACGGGCCCGGCGAAGAACAGCGCCGCCACCAGGGCCAGGGCTGCCAGCACCATCCCCCAGATCGCCCCTGAGCCGATCTTCTGCTCCTCTTGTCCCAGCGCCACGTTGGACGAGAACATGAGGGACCGCATGCCCAGGGCCAGCGTCTCCCACATTACGACGGCGCCCCGCAGGAAGGGGATGCGTCGCACGGCGCCCGTGTACACCCCTCCCAGCGCCTCGCTGTGCACGGCGATATCGCCATCGGGGCGGCGGCAGGCCACGGCCATGCTGCGGGGACCGCGGATCATCACCCCTTCCAGCACCGCCTGGCCGCCGTAGTAGATTCGCTTTTCTGCCATGCTGCGCGTGCTATGCGAGAATCAGCCCCGGACGGGAGCCGCCGAAAATCGTCTCCGCTTCTCGCGAAGCTTTAGGCGCGCCCGCGCTCTGCCTTCACGGCTCCTGCACCAGTTCCAGGACGCCGTCTCTGATCAGCCCCACGCCCGAGGCGTACCACTTGAACTCCTCGACGCCCGGCTCCAGCGGCGTCGTCTCGCGCGTCTTTAGGACATCGGAGAAGGCGCCGGCCAGCACCGTCAGGCTCCCGCTGGTGCTCAGCACCTCGGCGTGGTCCTGGGCGACCCCCGCCGCCCGTTCCTGGTCGTAGCTCTGTCCGGCCGCAGGCTGGCCGGGCATAATGATCCCCTGCACCGCTCCGGCCTGGCCCGCTCGCCAGGCGCCCTCGTGCGACACGATCTCGCCGCCTTCGTATATGTCCACGTCCTCACCGAAGTAGCAGACCGATCCGTCAGATGCGGCGGCGAAGAAGTTCCGGGAAACCTCGACCACTTCGCCGTCTTTGGACTCGCTCTCCTCTACCACTCGCGTCTCCACGCCGGCGACGGTCTCGGTATCCCCAAGGGTTGTTATCACGAGGACCACTTCCTCGTCGTCTTCCGTGCCTTCGTAGCGCCGCGTCTCACCCGCTTGGAGCGGGAAGTAGGCGTTATCGCCGGTGGTGGCGAAGCCAGACGTGGCGCGGCAGGATGAGGTGACCCCAACGTCTTCTGTGGCGGTCGGCTCGGAGGCGCCGTCTTCGCACGCTGTTGCGACAATGAGCGTCAGGAGGGCAGCCGAGGGCAAAGCCAGCGACGACAATCTCCGGCCGGGCATCCTACCTCATGCCGTAGCGGCGCTTGAACCGCTCCACGCGGCCCGCCGTGTCCACGATGCGCTGCTCGCCGGTGAAGAACGGGTGGCAGCGACTGCATACCTCCACGCGCAACTGCGGCTTGGTGGCCCGCGTCTGCCAGGTGTTGCCGCAGGCACAGTGTATGGTGGCTTCTGCGTATTCCGGGTGGATCTTGGCCTTCATGTCACCTCTCACCTGTAGGTCGGGCCTTCCGCCCGACGGGCCAGGCTGAGGGCCCGGCCTACAGATACTCGATACCTCAGACCGCCGCCTCTGCCGGCGGCAGCACGCTGACCTTCTTGCGGCCGTCCTTATTGTAGGGCTGGAACTTCACCCGGCCCTCGGCGAGGGCAAAGATCGTGTAGTCCCGACCCAGACCCACGTTCAGGCCCGGGTGTATGCGCGTTCCCCGCTGCCGGACGATGATGGTGCCCGGCAGCACCAGCTCGCCGTCGAACCGCTTCACGCCCAGCCGCTTCGACTGGGAGTCACGACCGTTCTTGGCGCTGCCGCCACTCTTCTTGTGTGCCATCTCTAATCACTCTCCGTCTTCTTGCTGCGTCGCCGCACAGGCTTGGGCTCCTCGCCTTCTGCGGCCGCCCCTTCGGCTCCGCTCAAGGCGGGCTTGGTCCGGCTGCGCCGCGCGGCCTTTCCGGCCTTGGTACCAGTAGGCTCGGCCGCCGGCGCTTCTGCCTCGGCCGCCGGCTGTTGCGCCGGTTCTACACCCGCCGTCGCCGTGCGGCGGGGCCGCCTCGGCGCGGCTTCGACCGCCGTTGTGGCGGCTGCCTCAGCGGCGGGCGTCTCGGCCTCGGCCGCTGGCTTGGCCCGCCGCCGGGCCGCTCGCTTTGGTTTTGGCTCCGCGGCAGCGGGCTCCACCGCGGCAGCTGGCTCCTCGCCGGTCAGTATGCGCCGGATGGCCAGGCGTGTGTACCCCTGGCGGTGTCCCTGCTTGCGGCGGTAGCGCACCTTCGCCTTGTACTTGAACACGATCAGTTTCTTGTCACGACCGTGCTCCACCACCTCGGCCAGCACCCGCGCTCCCTGCACCGTGGGCGTGCCCACGCGGACATCGCCGTTGTCCCCGAGCAGCAGGACATCGGTAAGCTCGACCGTAGAGCCCACCTCCGCCGGGAGGCGGTCCACATCGAGCAACTGGTCGGGTTCAACCCGGTACTGTCTGCCGCTGGCGCGGACTATGGCGTAGATCGACTTCCTCCTGGGAATGGGATCGGGTTCTCAGGCCCGAGGTACGATTCTAACTGCGGGCGACCGTTGTGTCCAGGGCGCCGGCTACTGGGCGCCCGGCTCCAGGCGCGACTGGGCCTCCCAGGCCAGGCCCGGTTTGGGCGGCGACACCGGCGGCTTAGCCGCTTCGCCTTCCTTGCCGGCGGCGGCTTCCTCGGCCTTCTTCCCTTCCGGCGGCGTCTTCACCACTGCCGGGCCGCCCGTGAGCAGCGTCATCAGCGCTTCGCCCTCGATCGTCTCTTCCTCGAGCAGCGTGCCCACGATCTGTCCCAGCTTGTCGCGGCTGTCCGTAAGCAAGCGCTTGGCCGTGTGGTAGGACTTATCGATGATCTGCCGCACCTCTTCGTCGATCTC
>JACPQO010000161.1 GCA_016190405.1 Chloroflexota bacterium
GAGTGCGGGCGCTGCACGGCGGCCTGCCCGGCCAGCATCACGGGTAAGCTGCTGTCGCCCAAAGAAGTTGTCGTCGATATCCGGCACCTAATGGAGGAGCAGGAGCCGGCCCTGGCCCCCTGGACGAAGCGGCCGGAGCAGCCGACGCCGCTCATCGACGGCGTGGGGTTCGAGCCAATATGGGACTGCGTGACCTGCGGCGCCTGCATGGAGGAGTGCCCGGTGTTCATCGAGCACGTTCCCACGATCATGGACATGCGCCGCTACCTGGTGATGGAGCAGGCCAACATGCCGGAGACGGCCCAGGCCACGCTGATGCAGCTTGAGCAGCGGGGCCACCCCTGGCGCGGCACCCAGCTCACCCGCACCACCTGGATCGAGGAGATGAGCGCGGAAGGCGTCACCGTCCCCATGTTCGACGGCAGCCAGGAGTACCTGTACTGGGTAGGCTGCACGGGCGCCCTCCAGGAGCGCAACGTGAAGGTGACCAAGGCGCTGGTCCGGCTGCTGCTGGAGGCCGGGGTCAGCTTCGGGGTGCTGGGAGCGGAGGAGGGCTGCTCCGGCGACCCCGCCCGCCGTCTGGGCAACGAGTACCTGTACCAGATGCAGGCCCAGCAGACCATCGAGACGTTCAAGGCCAAGGGTGTGCGCAAGATCGTGACGAACTGCCCCCACTGCTTCAACACCATGGCCCACGAGTACCCCGATCTGGACGGCAGGTTCGAGGTCATCCACCACTCCGTCCTCCTCTCCCAACTCGTGGCCGAGGGCCGGCTGCGCCGCGACGGCGGCCTCTCCGGCAAGACCCTCACCCTGCACGATTCCTGCTACATCGCCCGCCACAACAGCATCGTCCAGGAGCCGCGGCAGGTGCTGGCGGCGACAGGAGCGAGCCAGGTGGAGATGCCGCGCTCCGGCAAGCAGACCTTTTGCTGCGGCGCCGGCGGCGCCCACATGTGGGTGGAGGAGAGCCGCGGCCAGCGCATCAATGAGGTGCGCACTCAGGAGGCGGCGGAGACGGGCGCGGAGATCGTGGCCGTCTCTTGCCCGTTCTGCATGCAGATGTTCGAGGCGGGCCTGGGGTCGGTGCCGGCGGCCGTGGAGAAGGGGATGCAGGTGCTGGACGTGGCGGAGCTGCTGGACATGAGCGTGGCCTACGGCAGGGTCACGGGTCAGGGGTCAAGGGTCATGGCGGAGACGCCGGACCCGCCAGAGGATTGACCCCATTACGCCGAACGTCTAGCCTTTCCGACAAAGGGCCGGAAGGAGGGTCACCATGTCCGTCGAACAGAACAAGCAGGTGATGCGCCGCTTCTACGATGAAGTGTTTAACGCTGGCCGCCTGGAAGCCATCGACGAGCTGCTAGCCCCAGACTTCGCCGAGCGCGAGGAATTCCCCGGGCTACCGCCAGACCGCGAGGGAGTCAAGCAGTTCTTTGGCATGTTTCGTAACGCCTTCCCCGATATGCGTGTAACGGTGCACGACATGATCGGTGAGGGCGACAAGATAGCCGCCCGATACACCATGACCGGGACACACCGGGGCGAGTTCATGGGGATGGCCCCCACAGGCAAGCCGATTGAGGTCTCCGCCATGGACATCGTTCGCTTCGCGGGCGGCAAGGTGGCGGAGCATTGGGGGATCACCGACCAGATGGCGATGATGCAGCAGTTGGGCGCGATCCCAGCCTAAGAGGCCCGCTGCTGGACATTAGCGTGGCGTACGGGCGGCCGGCGGCGAAGGCGGCGGTGGACCCGCGGGCGGAGTAGGTCGCCCCTGAACCTCCTCTATGACCGAGACCGACCGCGAGCTCCTGCGGGCGACGTTCGACGAGGACGCCGCGCTGTATGACCGCGCCCGACCTAGCTACCCAGAGCAGCTATTCGACGACCTGGTCCAGCTCGCGGGTCTCCAGCCGGGCGCCAGCCTGCTGGAGATCGGCTGCGGCACCGGGCAGGCCACACTCCCGCTCGCGCGCCGCGGGTTCCGCATTGTCTGCGTCGAACTCGGGGATAACCTCGCCGCGGTCGCCCGTCAGAACCTGGCGCCATTCCCGGACGTCGAAGTCGTGACGGGGCCCCTCGAGTTGTGGGACCCGGCCAGAGCCGCGTTCGATCTCGTCTACGCGGCTGCTTCCTGGCACTGGATTGACCCCAACGTGCGCTACCGCAAAGCGGCGGACCTGCTCAACCGTGGCGCCTCGCTCGCGATTATCAGCGGCGGCCACGCGTTCCCCAAGGACGCCGACCCCTTCTTCTTCGAGATCCAGGAGGTGTACCGGGCGCTGGGCATGGAGCCAGGTGGCGAAGTGTGGCCTCCCCCGCTGCCGGAAGACGTCCCGGACATGCGGGACGAAATGGAGGCCAGCGGCCTGTTTGGCGACGTGCAAGTACGGCGCTACGTCTGGGAGCTCAAGTATACCGCCGACGAGTACATCGCTCTGCTGAACACGTTCTCCGGCCACATCGCGCTGGATCCCGAGAAGCGCGAGTTCTTGTACCGCAACGTCCGCGAGCGCATAGACGCGCGCGCCGACCCACGGGTCCGCCGTCACTGGCTTGCGATCCTCAATCTCGCGCGCAAGATTCGCGTCGAATAGAGGCGAGACGATGACCGCCGCCCCACTCTACATCCACAACGCTACTCTGATCAGCAGCGCCGGAGCCGACCCGCGCCCCGCCGTGTCCAGGTTGCATTCCTGACGCTGTGGCGTTATCCTGTGGCCGCCCAGTGGGGGCTGCGGCCGGAAGGAGGAGCCCCATGGCCTACTACGTGTCGCTGGTGCGGTTCACCGACCAGGGCGTCCGCACGGCGAGGGACATCCCTCAGCGGATAGCCGCCGCCGACAAGCTGTTCCAGCAATTCGGGGTGAAGCTGGCCCAGCTCTACCTGACAATGGGCCGTTACGACTACGTGGCGATCCTGGAAGCCGACAACGACGACCAGGCGACCAAATCGGCCCTGGCCCTGGGCTCGCTGGGCAACGTGCGCACGGAGACGCTGCGGGCCTACGGCCGCGACGAGATCGGAGCGTTGGTGGCGGCGCTGCCGTAGGCGGCGCCGCCCCTGCGCCCCCCGCCCCGAGAGCATCAAAGCAAAGAGCAAAGGGCAGAGACCAAAGAACAGCGCCGGTTTGCTCTATGCTCTATGCTCTATGCTCTATGCTCTATGCTCGGCCGTCCTCGGGCGGTTGCGCGAGGCGGGGGCCCTTGCATATACTCTCGGTGACAAATTTCACATTCGCTGGCGGCTAGCCCAGCGAGCGGAGGAGCCCCATGCCCCACGTCATCTGCTGCGTCAAACAGGTGCCGGACCCGGAGACGCCGTCCTCCCAGTTCAAGGTGGACGAAGCGGCCAAGAAGGTGCTGCCGGTGCCGGGCATTCAGCCCGTGCCCAGCCAGTTCGATACTATCGGCGTGGAGGCGGCCCTGCGCATCAAAGACAAGGTGGCGGACACGACGGTCACTGTGCTCAGCATGGGGCCCGAGGCCTACCGCGACACGATAAAGCACTGCCTGGCCATGGGCGCCGATGAGGGCGTCCACATCAACGACCCGGCGCTGTACAGCGCGGACCACTGGGCCACGGCCGAGGCGCTGGCCGCCGCCATCAAGAAGCTGGCCCCTTACGATCTCATCATCTGCGGTCGCCAGGCGGTGGACTGGGATATGGGCGTCGTGGGCAGCACCATCGCTGAGATCCTGGGCACCCCGGTGGTCACCATTGCCAAGGACGTGCAGTACCAGAACGGTAAGGTGACCGTGGAGCGGGTGCTGCTGGACGGCTTCGAGACCGTGGAAGCGCCGACGCCCTGCGTGGTGACCGTCAGCAACGAGCTGGGGGAGCCCCGCTACCCCCAGTTGCGGCAGATCATGATGGCCGCCCGCAAGGAGCTCAAGAACTGGAAGCTCGCCGACCTGGGGCTGGACGGCGTTAAAAACCGCGTGAGCTTGGAGGCGCTGTTCGTGCCGGAGACCAAGGTGGCGACCGAGTTCATCGACGGCGAGACCAGTGCTGAGAAGGCGGAGAAGCTGGCCCTGCGCCTGCGCGAGGCGAAGC
>JACPQO010000014.1 GCA_016190405.1 Chloroflexota bacterium
CTGGCCATCGCCCTGGCCCTACCCTTCGATCTCCTCGACGTCGAAGGCTCGCTGCTGCTCCTGGCGTCCTTGTTCGTGCCCCTGTTTGGGGTTCTGCTGGCCGACCAGCTGTTCGCGCGGCCCGATGCGCGGGCGGCGGCGCCGCCGGCCCTGGCGGCCTGGGCCCTGGGGTTTCTCCTCTACCACTGGATATCCCCGCCCGACGCCGGCTGGTGGCGCGACGCCATGGAGTGGCTGTTCGCGACAACTCTGCGCTTTCCGTTCCCCCTGACCGACGAGGTCACCTGGCTGGGCGCGGCGATTCCGTCTTTCCTGGCGGGCTTGGTGCTCCATGCCGTCGGGCGGGCGGTGCTGGCCCGCCGGCGGATACCCGCCGTTGCCCCCGCCTCCTAGACGCGGCAGGCAGATGCACTTGTCATAAGATTGGCGACCCGGACGCCGTTCTCCTGTAACGGGAGCGCTCATAGAGCGTCAATAGTGTGCTCACTGAGCAGGAGGTTGCCCCATACGGCGAAGGAGGGTACGAACATGGCGGCCAAGATTATCGTCATGGTCGCGGACCGTGATGACGAAAGGCATGGCGAGATCACGGTCCTGAGCGATACGCGCAAGGCTGAGCGGCTGATCGAGACCCTTCTGGAGGCGGGCTTCGAGCAGGAGCGGATCCGCATCTTCAGCGGCGGCGAGATGGATGTCGAGGTCACCCAGCGCCCGGTGGTGTCCCTGGTGAAGGAGCCGCTGGAGGCGCAGGCGGCAGATGACCCGCTGGCTGAAGAGGAGACCGAGCCCGAAGAGGAGCCCGCCAGCAGAGAGGCTGCGAAGGAGAAGGCCCCGGCCGCGGTATTGGTCCCCAGCGGGGTGCGCTTCTCGTCCCTTTTCCGCAGCGCTTAGCGGGACGAGCCCGCAGCCGCCAGGCGCCGCACGAAGTCCCGCACCAGGCGCTCGATGTCGTTGAGGTCGCGGTAGGGCCGCGCCTCGACGTTCTTGTCCGGGTTGTGGACCACCCAGTCGGAGATCCTGAAGCCGAAGTGGGCGTCGTAGAGAAGCAGCGCCGGCTTGCCGCGCATCTGCACGGTTGTGAACTCAGCGCCCACGCCCGTGCTCGATATCGTGGCCTCGGCCACCACGGCGTCCGCCAGCTCTAGCCAGCCGCATACCTCGCGCATGGATTGGGCCCTGTCCACCGCCGGCCCGGGAAAGCCGGGCTCGGCGACTCGTTCGTTCAGCACGTCCGCCCCTTCTTCCTTCAACACGTCGACGATGCGCTTCACCGCCTCTACGTACTCGCGGCGGCCACGGGTGATGGCAGTGGACAGGTAAATGTTCATCTGGGGGAGCCTCCTTAAGCGGACCCTGGCAGCGAATGCATGTTAGCAACCAGGCGGTGGCATCGCAACACCACCTGAGGCGCGGGCTGCTGGGCGGCGGGCTCGCTTGACGGCGTGCCGGACGGGGCATATACTTTGCGCGACACAAAGCAATTCGCCCCGCGATGAGCACTGAACGAGCCCTGGACCTGGCAGAGGAGTTCTTCCGGCGCGCCCGCCACCGCTTTCCCATGGACTGGCTGCGCACGGACCTCACCATGCCGCAGCTCAAGGTGCTGTTCACCCTCTACCTGGACGGGTCCCAGACCTGCGGGAGCCTGGCTGCCGCCCTAGGCCTCTCTCTGCCGACAATGACCGGCATCCTGGGGCGGCTGGAGCGGCGAGGCTACCTGGAGCGCGGCCGCGACCAGAAGGACGGACGGCGCGTCATCTCGGGGCTGTCTGCCCACGGGCAAGCGACGGTGGAGCGGCTGTGGGCCGCCGGACGCGAGGAGTTGGCGGGGGTCCTGGCGGGCGTCCCGGCCGAAGACCTGCGCGCCGTGGAGCAGGCCCTGGAGATACTGATCGGCGCCCTGAGCCCTGAACGGATCCCTCAGCCGGTGAGCGCTGCCAGTGAGCGCACCTAACCGTCGCTGGCGCCTGCCGCCGCTCCTCTACCCGCTGGCCCTCATGGGGGCTGTTCTGGCTGCCCTTCTCGCCTACCTCAGCCGGCCGCGGCGGCGCCGGCCGCGGCCGCCCGCCGCCGGGCCCCAGGCGGCCCAGGCGGCCCCGCCGGCGCCGGCGCAGGTCGAGACGCTGGGGCTGCTGGGCGGCATCACGCGGCTTTCCCTGGTGCGGAGGCCGGTGGTTTTCCTGGCGGCGGCCGTGGTTGCCCTCATCGGGGTCTTCTCTGCGCTGGACATGCGGCAGGAGCTCTTCCCGGACATCGACTTCCCGGCCGTCACCGTGATCAGCCGCTATCAGGGCGCGGCGCCGGAGTCCGTCGTGGACCAGGTCACGGAACCCGTCGAGGCCGCCATCAGCAACGTCGACGGCCTGAAGAGGCTCCAGTCCACTACGGCCGAGGGCGTGTCCCTGGTGGTGGCGGAGTTCGATTTCGGCGCCGGCACCGAGGAGAAGGAACGCCAGATCGCCAGTGCCCTGGAGCGCGTCGACCTGCCGTCGGGCGCCGAGGACCCCACCGTGGCCCGCATCGACTTCGGGGACTTTCCGATCATCGCCATTACCGTGTGGGGCGGCGACAGCCCGCAGGCGCTGGAGGCCGTGGTCGGCGACACGGTAGTGCCGGCCCTGAAGCGTATCGACGGCGTGTTCACGGTCAGCGTCACGGGAGAGCAGGAACAGCTCCTGACCATATCTCTGGACCCGGAGCGCATGGCCGAGCTGGGCGTCAGCGTCAACGATGTAGCGCTCACCCTCAGCGGCAGTGGCATCTCGGCCCCTTCCGGCTTCGTGCTGGAGGAGGGTCTCACCCTGCCTGTGCGCACCGTCGAACCGTTGACGTCGCCGCAGCAGATCGCCGAGCTGCCCCTGGTGCGCGCCGCGCCGGCCCCGCCTGCGGGGGACACGCGGCTGGGCGATTTCGCGCGGGTCGACCTCCTGCCCTCGCCCACGGCGGCCATCGCCCGCACCAACGGGCAGTCCAGCCTGGCCCTGGGGGTATTCAAGGCGAAGGAGGCCAACACCGTCCGGGTGGCCAACGAGGTGGAGCGCACCCTCGACCGCCTGCAAGGGGAGCTGCCGGAGAATGTGCACGCCGCCATCCTCTTCGACCAGTCCACGCTCATCGAGCAGTCTATCGACTCGCTGGTGCGGGAGGGGGTGCTGGGGGCGGCCTTCGCTGTGGCCATCATCCTCCTCTTCCTCCTCAGCGTCCGGGCAACCCTGGTGACCGCCGTCTCCATCCCCCTCAGCATGCTGGCGGCCATCGCGGTGCTGAACTGGCAGGGGGTTACCCTCAACATCATGACCCTGGGCGGCCTCACTATCGCTGTGGGCCGCGTCGTAGACGATAGCATCGTCGTCCTGGAGAACATCTACGTGCACGCCCGGCGCGGCCAGCCGCTGGTGCGCGCCGCCCTCGACGGCACCCGCGAGGTGTCCACGGCCATCCTCTCTTCCACCCTCACGACGGTAGCCGTGTTCCTGCCCCTGGCCTTCATCGGCGGCATCGTTCAGGAGTCGTTCCTGCCCCTGGCCCTGGCCGTCACCTTCGCCCTGCTGGCCTCCCTGCTGGTCGCCCTGACCGTAGTCCCGGCCTTGAGCCTGATCCTGCTGCCCGCCATGCGCCTCAACGAAGGCGAGACCTGGTTGCAGCGCCTGTACACCCCTGTCCTCCGTTGGTGTCTCGGACACCGCGCTATGACGCTCATAGCCGCGGGCGCGGTCTTCGTCGGTAGCTTCGCCGCCTTGCCCTTCATCCACTTCAGCTTCCTGCCCGGCGCCGGCTGGGATGTGGTGGCGGGCCGCATCGAGCTGCCGGCAGGCACGCCGTTGTCAGTCACTGCCACCAGGGCCGAGGAGATCGAGGCGGCGTTCGCCCAGATGGACAGCGTCAAGGACTACGAGCTTATCATCGGCCAAACCGACATCAACAACCCGGGTTCGTTCCGGGGCGGCATCCCGGGCTCCAACACCATTGACGTGGTGCTGACGTACGAGAAGGGCGCCGACCTGGACCAGGAGGCGGCCGGCGTCCGCGACCTGCTAAACGGCTTCCCGGACGTCAAGGCGACGATACGGGTGATCCAGCCCGGGTTTGACACCGACCGCGTGGAGATCACCGTAAACGGCGATTCGGCGGCGGCGGTGGCTTCGACAGCTTCCGAGATTACGGAGCGGCTGCACGGCATATCGGACCTGGAGAACATCGACAACGATGTGGCTGAGTCCGCGCCGGAGCTCCTGGTCAAGGTGGATGCGGAGCAGGCCGCCCGCTACGGCGTAACCCCCGGCCAGTTGGCGCTGGAGATACGCCGGCTCCTTCTGGGGCTGCCCCTGGGCTCCATCCAGATCGACGGGCGGCCGGTACCGGCCGTGCTGCGCGTCGATGGCGGCCAGGGCTTCGCGGCGGAGTCCTTCGGACAGCTCGCGTTGGGCCTGCCGGGCCGGCCGCATCTGGAAGACCTGGCGGAACTGGAGACCGCCCAGGGCCCGGCCACCGTCACCCGCGTCGATCAACGCCGGGCGGCCACCATCACCGCCAATATCATGGGCACCGATCTGGCCGACGTCTCCAGCCGGGTGGACGATGTCGTCGCCTCCGTGGAGAGGGAGCCCGGCGTGGAGGTCCGCGTGGGCGGCATCTTCGCCCAGCAGGAGGAGGCGTTCTCGGACCTCTACCTGGCCATGGCCATCGGCGTCCTGGTGGTCTACCTGGTGATGGTCGCCTCCCTGGGGTCTCTGGCCAACCCGCTCATCATCCTGTTCAGCCTGCCTTTCGTCTCCATCGGCTCGTTCCTGGCCCTGCTGGTCACGGGGCGGGACCTGGGGCTGCCGGCGCTGATGGGGCTGCTGATGCTCATCGGCATCGTCGTTACTAACGCTATCGTTCTCATCACTTTCGTGGAGATGCTGAGGGGGCGCGGGTTGCCGCCCCGCGAAGCCCTCATCGAGGGGGCCCGCAGCCGCGTGCGCCCCATCCTGATGACGGCTTTGGCGACGATCTTCGCTCTGGTGCCCCTGGCCCTGGGCCTGGGACAGGGGCTGATCATCGCTTCGGAGCTGGCCACGGTGGTCATCGGCGGCCTCTTCACCTCCACGCTGCTGACCCTGGTGGTCATCCCCGTTATCTACAGCCTCTACAGCGATGCCGCCCGCCGCCTGGCGGCCCGCGGCGGCAAGGCGGCGGACTAGGACTGGGCGCGCACTCCCGCCAAACGCGGGTGGGGCAAAACCCGACACAATTTTGCGGAGCTACCCGACAGACCGGCCCTCCAGCTATCGCCCATACTAGGGCCGCAATGCATTTGCCCGGCTACGCCAGAGGGAGCGTGGGGCCAGCCGACGCTTGCTTTCCGGGCGGCGTAGCCCTTCGCCACGAACCAGACGGGAGGTCTGTATGACATCCGCAAGCGCCCGCAACGGCGACAACCAGGCGTGGACGGAGCGCTACCGCGATAGGTGGAAGTGGGACAAGGTGGTCTGGGGCAGCCATTCGGTGGACTGCTACCCGGGCGGGTGCCCGCTAAGGGTCTACGTCCGCGACGGCAAGATCGTGCGGGAGGAGCAGGCGGGCATCCTGCCCGTCATCCAGAAGGGCGTCCCGGACA
Source organism: Chloroflexota bacterium (assembly GCA_016190405.1). The sequence goes on from JACPQO010000014.1 coordinate 5,600, forward strand.
TGAACCCCATGGGCTGCCAGAAGGGGGCCTGCTGGGGCTACATCCACTATTCGCCGGAGCGCGTGTTGTATCCAATGAAGCGCATCGGCGAGCGGGGCGAAGGGAAGTTCGAGCGGGTCTCCTGGGACCAGGCCCTCACCGAGATCGCCGACGGCATGCTCGACGCCGTGCAGGAGCAAGGCCCGGAGTCCATCATTACCCTCATGACGCCGGAGCCCGGCGCTTCGCCGTCCCGCGCCTTCTTGAACGTCATAGGCTCTCCCCTCACCGACGGCAACGCCGAGTTCCAGGACTGGAGCCCCGGCTACTATATGACCTGGGGCAAATTCAACCCGGTCTCCTCCATGGACGACTGGTTCCTGGCCGAGCTCACCCTCATCTGGCACTGCAACCCGGTTTACACCAACATCCAGTGGTACCACTACGTGGCCGAGTCCCGCTATAACGGCGGCGAGGTTATCGCCATCGCCCCCGACTACAGCCCCTCGTCCATCCACGCCGACTACCACCTGCCCGTCCGCATCGGCACCGACGCTGCCCTGGCCCTCTCCATGTGCAAGGTGATCATCGACGAGGGGCTTTACAACAAGCGGTTCCTCCAGGAGCAGACGGACCTGCCGCTGCTGGTGCGCACCGATAACGGCCACTTCCTGCGGGGCAAGGAGGTCAACGCCGGCGACCGCGATGACCAGTTCCTGTGGTACGACCGCAAATCGCACCTGGTGGTGCCGGCCCCCCGTGGCACCCTGGCGCTGGGGGACGCGGACCCCGCCCTGGAGGGGACCTACAAGGCCCGCTTGGTGGACGGCAGCGAGGTGGAGGTGCAACCCGTCTTCCAGCGGCTGCGGGAACGGCTCAAGGAGTACGCGCCCGAGGCCGCCGCCAAGGTCTGTGAAGTGAATGCCGACCTCATCCGCATGGTGGCCCGCAAGGCGGCGGTCAAGCGGACCAAGATCTTCAGCGGCTGGAACTCCGGCAAGTACTACCACGGTGACCTGATGGAGCGGGCCATGGCCCTGCTGCTGGCTCTGACCAGCAACTGGGGCAAGCAGGGCACCGGCACCCGCTCCTGGGCGATCACCGGCCTGGACGGCATGGCCTTCGCCAACGCCAAGGCGGCCCCCGGCCAGGAGGCGGCCCTCGATTTCTACAAGCAGGTCAGCGCCATGCGCCGCTTCCTCAGCGCTGACGACCCCACCATGACCATGGAGATGGTTATCAACCGGGCCGCCGAAATGGGCGGCGGCCGCATGGGCGGCTTCGGGGGCATGATCCCGCCGGCCTTCCTCTGGTACCACCAGTACGGCTACAAAGACCGCTGGAACAAGAAGGAGTGGTCGGACCCCAGCATGAAGCGCAGCTTCGACGAGTACCTCCAGGAGGCTATGGACAACGGCTGGTGGGACAACGGCCTGGCCAAGGTCTGGAAGGACGTGGAGCCGCGCGTTCTGTTCGAGGCCGGCGGCAACGTCCTGCGCCGGCACCGCGGCGGCCAGGAGATGCTGTTGAAGCACCTCTGGCCCAAGCTCAAGATGATCGTATCCGTCGACTTCCGCATTAACACGACCGGCCTCTACTCCGACTACATCCTGCCGGCCGCCCAGCACTACGAGAAGCTGGGCAACGGCATGCCCTCCTGCCACCACCTCAACTTCGTGTTCATCGACAAGGCCGTGGACCCGCCCGGCGAGGCCAAGCCCGATGACGAGATCGGCATCCTGCTGGTGGAGAAGCTGGAGGAGCGGGCCAAGGCGCGTGGCCTGACCCAGTTCACCAACAAGCTGGGCCAGAACATCAACATAGAGGGCGCCACCGATCGCCTCACCCTTAATGGTTACCTGCGCGACGACGAGGTCGGCTACGACGAGGCGATCCGCGACAGCGCTATCTTCGGCATCCTTCCCGAGGGCACGACCCTCCAGACCCTGCGCGAGAAGGGCGTGGTGCGCTGGACCGGCTGGGGCCTCATCGGCCACGGCCTGGCCCA
>JACPQO010000015.1 GCA_016190405.1 Chloroflexota bacterium
CGCGTGGACGGCGCCAATGAGTGGCAGATCTTCCGGCGCATCATCGTCCCCATCCTCTCCCCCACCATCGTCGTCGTCGCCACCACCCTGGTCATCCAGGCCCTGAAGAAGTTCGACCTGGTCTGGGTGATGACAGGAGGGCGTTTCCATACGGACGTGGTGGCTACCCTTTTCTTTAAGGAGGCGTTTATCGTCCGCGATTTCGGCCTGGGGGCGGCCCTGGCAATAGTCCTGTTGCTCTGGGTGGTCCCCATCATGGTGATCAGCATCCGGCGCTTCCAGTTCCAGGAGGAGACGCGGTAGTGACGTTGCGGAACCCGTCTACAGCCAGCGAGGCCGTGGCCGTGGCGGCTCCGGTGCCAGCGGCGGTGCGGTTGCGGCAAGCCGCCAAGTGGATCGCCGCCAGGGTACCGCTCCACCTGGCCCTCGTCGGCCTGGCGTTGACCTGGAGCATCCCCACCATCGCCCTGCTGGTCAGCTCCTTCCGCGAGCCCAGGGCCATCGCCTCCTCGGGCTGGTGGAACGCCCTCAAGGAGCCGCTCGCCTTCACCGCGGACAATTACGAGAAGGTCCTTGAGGCCGAAGGCATGGGCCGCGCCTTCGTCAATAGCCTGATTATTACGGTTCCGAGCACGATCCTGGTCATTCTGGTGGCAGCCCTGGCCGCCTACGCCTTCGCCTGGATGCGGTTCCCGGCGCGCAACACCCTGTTCCTCCTAGTGGTGGCGCTCCTGGTCGTGCCTCTGCAGACGACCCTCATCCCCGTGCTACGGCTGTACGTGAACCTGACGGTGGACACCGAGCTGCCCCTGCTGGGAGGGCGGTTGTTCGGCACCAGCAGCTACCCGGGAATATGGCTGGCCCACACGGCGTACGGCCTCCCCTTCGCCGTCTACTTGCTCAGGAACTTCTTCGGCGGCCTTCCCCGGGACCTGTTCGAGTCCGCGTATCTGGACGGCGCGTCGGACCTTGGCGTCTTCTTCCGCATCGTGCTGCCGCTGTCCATGCCGGCCATCGCTGCCCTCACCATCTTCCAGTTCCTCTGGGTCTGGAACGACCTGCTGGTGGCCCTCGTCCTGCTCGGCGACCCCAACCTGGCCCCTATGACCCTTAGGATCACGAACCTGGTGACCTCCTTCGGCTCCCAGTACCAACTGCTGACGGCCGCCGCCTTCATCTCCATGGCCCTGCCCTTGCTAATCTTCTTCGCTCTCCAGCGCTACTTTGTGCAGGGCATCCTTTCCGGTGCCGTGAAGGGGTAGGGCCAGCGGGGTCGCGTCCTTGCTAGAATGAATACGCACCGGAGGCGATTCCAGCGATGGCGGGCGTGACCTTCGATCACGTGACGAAGCTCTTCAATGGCGTGGCAGCCGTTAAGGACTTCGACCTCCAGATCGAGGACAAGGAGTTCCTGGTCTTGGTGGGGCCGTCCGGCTGCGGCAAGTCGACCACCCTGCGTTTGCTGGCCGGGCTGGAGGAGATCACTGAAGGTGAGATCTACATTGGCGAGCGGCTGGTCAACAACATCGCCGCCAAGGACCGCGACATCGCCATGGTGTTCCAGTCCTACGCCCTCTACCCGCACATGTCTGTCTTCGACAACTTGGCCTTCGGGCTCACGCTTCGCAAACTCCCCAAGGAGGAGGTCCGCCACCGCGTCAGGGAGGCCGCCCAAATCCTGGGCATCCAGGAATTGCTTAAGCGCAAGCCCCGCGAACTGTCGGGTGGTCAGCGCCAGCGGGTGGCGCTGGGTCGCGCCATCGTCCGCGAGCCTGCCGTATTCCTCTTCGACGAGCCACTGTCCAACCTGGACGCCAAGCTAAGGGTGCAGACCCGGGCCGAGCTCAGCAAGCTCCACGAGCGGCTGGGCACCACCTTCATCTATGTGACCCACGATCAGGTGGAGGCCATGACTATGGCCACCCGCATCGCCGTGATGAAAGACGGCGTCCTGCAGCAGGTCGGGACCCCACAGGAGCTGTATGAGCGACCCGCCAACGTCTTCGTGGCAGGCTTCATCGGCAGCCCGGCCATGAACTTCTTCGACGTGACTGTCAAGGGCGGCCCTGAGAAGATCCACCTGCATGCCGAGGGCTTCACGATGGCCGTGCCTGCAACCAAGGCGCGGCCGCTGGCTCCCTACCTCGGCAAGAAAGTCGTCTTCGGCATCCGGCCTGAGAACATCCACGACAGCCAGTACCAGCCGCTGCACATTCAGGCCGCCCTGGTGGAGGCCCTGGTGGACGTCACGGAACTGATGGGAAATGAGATTTTCCTGCACCTGCTCGTGGGCGAGCAGCACTTCCTCGCCCGGGTCGACCCGCGCACCACAGCGCGGCCGGGCCACCAGGTGCACCTGGCTTTCAACATGGACCGCATCCACGCCTTCGACGTGGAAACGGAGAAGGCCATCGATCTCGGGCCAGCCTGAGCGGACGTGTCGCGCCGCTCGGGACGGCACCAGTTAGGCAGTGACCTTGGCGATAGTTTCGGCCGTTCCGGCTAGGCGGCGACCTCGGCGGCCGCGCTGGCGGGCGTCGATGACTCCGCGAGGGTCGCCCCGGTCTCGGCGCCCAGAATGCCGGCGTAGAGTTCGAGGTAGCGTTGCACCATGACCGGCAGGTCGAAGTGGGCGCGGAAGCAGCGGTTACCGCGATTCTTGTGGAATTGTGGTGACCTCGAGGCCCAGCCGAGACGAGCTAAACTCCAGAAGAGTTAACCTTTCCCGATTATGAAGCGTTGTAGTCACTGGAATCGGTTCCAGCATAGGGCCTTCGGAGGGGTGTCCAGGGATGCGTTCAGGCAAGCCGACAATCCGCGACGTGGCGCGCCAGGCAGGCGCGGGGGTGGGAACCGTGTCGCGCGTCCTCAATGAGAATCGCCACGTCAGTATCGAGACGCGCCGCCGCGTGCTGGAGGCCATAGACCACCTCGGTTTTCGGCCGGACCGCACAGCCCGAGGGCTGGTGAAGGGCACGACGCAGACCCTCGGCGTCCTCGTCCCGTTCTTCACCAAGCACTACTTCCTGGAGATCCTGCGGGGCATCCAGCAGTCGGTCTCGGCCAACGACTATTCGCTGATTGTCTACAACGTAGAGCGCCCGGAGCAAGCGGTGGCGCACTTGGACTTTCTCGCCAAGACGCGGCGGGTTGACGCTCTGGTGATCATCGCCCTCGGTGGTCGCCTTATCGCCGAAGTATACGGTGAGACGCCACCTATCCCGATAGCAGGGGTCGACACGGAAGTCCTGGGCGCCACCAACCTCTTGCCCGACCACGAGACAGGGATGTACCTGGCGATCCGCCACCTGGCACAGCTGGGCCACGAGCGGATAGCCCTCATCGATCGACCCCAGGACCCCGTGTCCGGTACGGTCAGCGCGGCGCGGCAGAAGGGATACGTGAAGGCATGCAAACAGGCGGGCCTGGCTGTCCCCGAACCCTATAGAGTGCTGGCCGATTACAGCCAGGAGGGCGGATACGAGGCCGCGCGACGGCTGCTGGAACTCGCCCAGCCGCCAACCGCGCTCGCCTGCGCCAGCGACCTCCAGGCGATAGGCGCCATGAAAGCAGTTGAGGAGCGGGGACTGCGTGTGGGGGGAGAGGTCGCCGTGACCGGCTATCATGACGTGGAGCTGGCGAAATACGTTGGCCTGACCACGGTGCGGGTGCCGGCAGCCGACATGGGGGAGGCCGCGGCCAGCCTGCTTGCAAGGATACTGGCAGGCCGCACTGCGGAGATAGCGGCCACCTCATTCTCCCCCGAGCTCGTCGTGCGGAGAAGCTGTGGCGCCTCTCTCGAGAGCGACCGCAAAGAGCCCGCCCCTTCAGGGCGTGTCGGCGTGGCAGCCGAGATTCCAACTAACGACTGATTGTCAGTCTTGGGCCCTCTCCCGTCTCCTGGACGTCTATGAGAGCTCCTTCCATGACCTGGGCCACGGCTGGTGCCAGGACAAGCACGACCTGGCCCCCCGACTCCACCCTCTCGTCGTCCTCGCGGGCCTGATCCAACCCCAGGCCGAAGCGGCCTCCCGGCTCAACAAGCAGGCGCAGCGCCTGTCCTTCTTCTGGTGACGCCCCGGCGAGAACGCTACGCAGCTCCTCCGCCGCCCGCTCAGTCACGTTCACTGACGCCATAGCCGTCCTCCTTTCCCAATGGCCAACCGAATCAGTCCTCAAAACAGGGGGGAGTTGGGTGCCAGCGGGGATATCGAACCCTCGTTTCCGCCTCCTGCGCGCCGCAGGCCGGCGGCCCACACCATCTGTGTACAGCCATCGTCCACCGCCTGTCAACGCGATGCGCCGGGCCAACCAACGAGGCAGCCGCGATCAGCGGGCCGGGTGGGTGGCAAGCGAGGCCAGCGGCAACTTTCGGCCCAGATGGGCCCGGATGGTTGTTCTTGGTCTGGAAAGTGGGACGCCGGCTATCTGGGAGGCCTCGCAGGCCGCGGCCAGCCTGCTTGCGAGGATCCTGGCAGGCGGCACTGCGGGGAGGGACCGGCCATCTCATTCCCCCCCCGAGCTCGTCGTGCGGAGAAGCCCGGGAGCTTCCCGGGTGCTCTGATGCTATAAGATTTTCTCCCGTTCCCGCCCGTTACCGCCTCTACTGACAACTTGACAGGTCACGAGGATCGCCTCTAGAATAAAGCCTTGGAAACGGTTCCAAAGGGCCGAACCCCGATTAACCGGGGGCGGGGGACCCAAGCGCCAGAGGGGTGCATCCTGGGAAGCCAGGAGCGGCAGCTCTTCCAGCCGTAACCCGTCAGCTAACCCCGCAGGTCACTGGGAGAGGTCATAGCGCCTATGACCCGACCGCAGGCTATGGCCTCCGGTCGGGTTTTTGTTGGTCGGGATGAGCGGAAGCGAGGTGCAGGCCATGGAGGCAGGAGGCGCGCGGTTCGTTCTCACCGCCTGTTCGCGATGTTGCGGCGACCTGATGTTGCAGCGCGACGTCTGGGGCGAGCATTACGTCTGCCTGCAATGCGGCAACGAGGAAGCGGAGCCATCCAAGTGGCGGCCGCGAGGCGTCCACAACATAGCGATGCCGCGCTCTGAACTGCGGTCATCGCCAACGATCCGTCGTGTACTTACACGCTAGGAGGTGGTCGACGTGGTAAAGGAAAGGGGGCTGGGCGACAGGGTGAAGGGCTCCGTGGTGGGCGTCATCCGGGGCGTCGGGGACGTAGCACAGGCGGTTCTCGATACCGTCAGCGGTACTCTGGTCGCTGCCCTGCGAGGCACGCGGGAGATCACCACTGAAGCCCTAGCGCTGATAGCGGACACGGTGAGCGGCGCAATACAGGGCGTAGCCCAGGTGGGTGGCGATCTGACCACAGCCACCAGGAACTCCGTACTGGGCGTGATAAAGGGGACCAAAGACGTGACTACCGGCTCCCTGGAGGCGATCAGCGTCAGCGCGGAGGCGGCGGTGCGGACTGTCGGTGACGTGGGCGGCGATGTAGTGGCAGCGGCCAAGGGGGCAGTGGAGGGCGCCATCCAGGGCGCCAAAGAGGTGGGGATGGACGCTGAGGAGGCTGCCTCGGCCGCCGCCAGCGGCGCCCTGAAGGGAGCCGGAAAGGTCGGCGGCACTGCTGTCGAGCAGGTCCGCAACGCTCTGGCCGGTACCATCGCCGGCGTCAAGGTCGTCGTCAAGGAGCCCTTCAAGACTGAAAGTCAAGAAGAGCAGCAGGAGAGTTAGCCATGGCCCACCAAACAGCGTCCGGCATCCGGCTGAAATGTCCCTACTGCAGCGTTCAGATGGTGGAATCGGCGGACATGTGGGGGCCCGTCTACGTGTGCCACGCATGCGGCTACGCCACGGATGAAGACGCCCTCAATCGCGCACTGAGTATGGATCTGGGCAGCCTCCTGGGCCGTTCCGCTGGTCTCCTTTCGGGCGCCATTGAAAGGGAGGGGTTTGGGCCGCGGTAGGCGGGGCGAGGCGCCCCTCCTTCGGCATACGGCCCTGGCACGACCTCGCACGGAACCTTCCGGCGGGGCCCGGCGAACGGTAGTGAGCCACGGCAGCTTGGGCGCGGACGGCCGAGGGAACAACCACTCCGCCGGCGAGGAGGGGTCTGGAACCGCAGTTGCGGGCCGCTCGACCATCGCCTCGCACGTGCCAGTCGCCTGGCTGGCGGTCACGACGAATGATGGCGACGCCTCGCCGGCCCGCCGGAACGGCGGCAACAGCTCGCGGCCCCGGGGCTGGCGCCCCCGCCTGCTGACGTTGCGGCCGGGAGCTTGCGCAACCGGATTCGCCTTCATCTGCGATCCGGTGCTGCGGCTTCTGCAGCACGGGCAATGGGGCCTGATCGACGACCGGCTGACCATGGCGGAGATACGGGAGGCCTGGGAGAAGGGCTACCTCCCGGCCGGCCGACTGATCGCCGGCGAAGTCCTCAATGAGCTCCCTGAGGCGGCTAGCCCGAGTCTCGTCTCGTTCCAGGGCCACCGCCTGTACGGGGTGCCCGCCCATGTGCGAGCGGAAGCGCCCGACGCGGTCCTATCGTACCTTGTTGACTTGCCGTGGCCGCCCACGGACGCCTGGCAGCAGCTGCCGTCGCCCCTGATCCAGGGAATCCTCGATGGCCTCCTGGCGTGCGACCTGGTGGCATTCCGAGGGCCGGAGGCGGTGTTCAACTTCCTGCTGACGTGCTACGACTTCATTCGGGGTGTAGCTGTTGACTTCGAGAATGGCGCGGTGACCCTGGGCGGGCGTCGAAGTCTGGTCCGAGCGTACCCGCTTGCTGGCGGTGAGTCCGCCGACGAGCCCGACTGGGCCACAGAGCGACATGAGCGCTCCTCAACTCGGCGCGGGGCCGGCGACAGCTACCGTCTGCCGGTCCGGGCCGTGGGCCCGCTGGCCGACTTCGGGTCGCCAGTCGCCAAGCAGCGAGGCCATCACCGACAGAACGGCTCCGGCGTGGAGGATGGGGAGAGCGTGGTGGCCGTCACGCGTTGGGCCGCCCCCTTCAAGTCAGGTGAGTTTTCCGGCGCCCAGCGCCTTCGCGGTCGATAGCGAGCACAACGGCACAGGAGGCAGGAGATGGGAAGCAGAGTCACTCTGAGGATCCGCCAGGCACCGCGGGTTCGGGAAACCCTGATCATTCGCGGCGACAAGGTGGTGACCATCCTGCCCGAAGGCGACCCGCCGCGGTACCTGCTGCAGCTGCCGGTCGAGCGCTTGAACGCGCTAAGGAACCACTTGGCGCCTCTCCTGGAGCGGCGGCCGCAGGTCAAGGAGATCCTGGACGCGATAATCGAGTACAAGGAGGAGGGCGCGCCCGGCGCGCCGCCACCCTCGGCAGCTCGGTGGAGGCCAGGGACCTCTCCCTCTGGCTCGAGCGCCGCTGACAGACCTGCAGAGGATCGCGGTTGAACGTCAAGGCCCCTAATAGGCTGGACAACTGAGAAGAACCGTATCCGTAGGAAAGGAAGAGGAGATGGCCCCGGTCAAAAAGAGTGGATCGTTTATCCTCGGTCTTCTGCTGGGCAGCCTTATCGGCGCTGCTCTAGCGTTGTTGCTGGCTCCCGACCGCGGGGCCGAGACCAGGCGTCGCGTCCGTTCCCGCGCTCAGCCAGGGGTAGAGAAGATTAGAGATGTCGCGACACGCCTGACCAGGAGGGGCGAAGCTCCGTCTGCCGAGAGTGAGGAGGCTCAGATGCCGGAGAGCGGAACAACGCTAGAGGGGGACATGCCTGAGGAGGTGGGCAATGCCAGCGAGAGTGCGGGTGCACACCCGGCGTACAGGCCTGGCGAGCTCGAAGAGCCGGAAGACGGAGACGGTGATCCTGCGGGACGACGAGGTCGTGGCCGTCCTC
>JACPQO010000160.1 GCA_016190405.1 Chloroflexota bacterium
AACTCCACGTGCACCGCCTCAGAGTGACCGATGTAGACGGGGACGCGGACGCAGGTGGCCGAGATCGCCAGGTCCGGCTCGTGCATGATCTTTTTCGTCTCGTTGATGACCTTCCACTCTTCCTTCGTGTAGCCACTGCCCAGGAAGACATCCACGTGGGGCAGCAGGTTGAAGGCGATCTGGTGCGGGTAGATGTGGGAGCTGACGCTGTTGCCCTCGAGGACGGCGCGGGCCTGATCGGTAAGCTCCTGTACGGCCTGGGCGCCCGTGCCGGAGACCGACTGGTAGGTGTCCACGATGACCCGTTTGGCCGGATTGATCCGGTGGATGGGCCATAGGGTCAGCGCCAGCGGGGTGGTGGGGCAGTTGGGAATGGCCGTGATCCCCTTGTGCCACTCCAGATCGGCCGCGTTCACCTCGGGGACCACCAGCGGGACGTCGGGCTCCATGCGCCAGGCTGAGCTGTCGTCGATGACGACGGCGCCGGCCTTGACGGCGGCCGGGATTAGCTGACGGGAGACCTCGGTGGTGGCCGAGAAGAAGGCCAGATCGGCGCCCGCGAAGGAGCGCGAAGTGGCCTCTTCGACCTCGCACTCCCACTCGCCCACGGTGATGCGGCGGCCGGCCGAGCGGTGGGAGGCCAGCAGACGCAGCTCCTTGATGGGGAAGCGCCGGTGGACGGCGGTCTTGAGGAACTCCTGGCCGACCAGTCCGGTGGCGCCGACGACGGCTACGTTGTATGAGTTGGACATCCCCGACACAATCCTCCTTAGGACGGAGCGGTGCCGTTATGGTAGCCGATTCGGGTGGCGTCCGCAACGGGGTGGGGGCGCCATTTTTTCGAGCGGCTTAGCGGATGCCCGTGGCCTCCGTATGACAGTCGTTGGCGGTGTCTGACTGCGCCGTGGGTGTCGAGGCGCAGGCCGTGTGGGAAAGGCTGCCGGCTTGGCTGGCAGCCGGCCGGATGGTGAGGGAGACGATCGCGCTGGCCCCGGGCGGAATATCGCCCAACTGGCAGGTGGCCAGCGAGCAAGAGCCCTGGCTGGGAGCGGCAGCGATGAGGAACACGCCCACCGAAAAAGTGTTGGTCAGGGCCACAGCCGTGGCTGTGACGCCGCCGAGGTTGCTGACGGTAACGAAGTAGCTGATGTTGTTGCCGGCCGCCACGGGGTCCGGCGCGTCCACGGTGGTCACCGCAAGGTCGGCCAGCGGCGGCGGCGTAGGCGTCTGCGTGGGCGTAAGCGTGGGCGTAAGCATGGGCGTAAACGTGGGCTTAAGCGTGGGCGTGAGCGTGGGCTTAAGCGTCGGTGTGGGGGTGGGAACAGCCGTGGGTGGCGCCGGCGGCAGGACCGCGTCGACCCGGACTTCCAGCCGGGAGATCTCCAGGGCGGGGGCGTCGAGCGCCAGGCGCAGGGGAGCGCCCAGGCTGGCGGCGCCTTTTTGCGGGCCCCAGTCTTGGCTGGAGGCGAGGTGGGCGCCCCACAGCAGCCAGGCCGTGCTCTCCCGGGCCTCAATCTGGACGTCCATCTGCCGTTGCGCCGGCCGGTCGTCGCCGGCGACGCACGATGTCGGCGGGCTCAGGCCGCCGGATGGGACCAGGATGGTGGCGCCCCAGGCTCGCAGCCGGCGGACGCCCTGGCCCTCGACTAAGGTGATGCTGAGATCGTCGGGAATGGGGATTTCGGAGTCCGGCTCGGCCCGCCCCGGGCCGTCGGGCGCCAGCACCGGGGACGTACCTCTACTGCGGTCGTAGTCTGTCAGGAAGTCGTACAGGTTGGTGCCATCTTGCAGACAGTCATAACGCAGGGAGAGCGTGACGGTAGCGCCGGGCTGGAGGCCGTCGATGCGCAGCATGAAGGGCACCGCCTCCCCCTCGTGGTAGGCCGAGTTGTCGCTGTCCAGGGCGCCGTCCTGCCATCGTTGAAGGAGGTCGGCCCACTGGGCCAGGCGGACGCGGGCCGGCGCGACGCCGGGCTGGGGGCTGGGCGCGACCAAACCACCCAGCACGCTCGCCCTCTCGCCGTGGCCGGAGCGAAAGAGCCAGGCCAATAGAATGACGAGGCCCACCAGCAGGAGCGGGGCCGCGGCAGGCAGGAGCATGGGGACCCAGCGGTTAGGCGGCCGGGGAGGCTCGGGTGGGGGCGCCGCGCCGACATTCCAGCTCCAGCCCTGTCCGCCCTCGCCGCCGCGGCGGCCGATAAGATCACTCAATGGCACCTCGGGAGGTTAGTGGAAGATCGCGATGGGATTATCCGGGGACGACAGGATTATTGTCAATGACAGAGATACTATTGCGGCGCGGCAATCGCCGCGCGCTAGCGGATGCCGGCCTGGCGGGCCCAGACCTGCAGCAGGCGGCGGAACCTCCGCATGTCCTCCTGGCTCCCCCACACGTTGGGGCGGTCGATGACGAGCTCCGCTTCAGCGATAAGGGTGGCCATGGCCCAGGCCATCAGGGGCCGGTAGTCCGGCATGGCGCCGGCGACCTCCCGGTATCCGGAGCGCCAGGCCCGCATGATCAGGCTGCGGGCCAGGTTCAGCAGGGGCGCCAGTGGCCCCGGCGGCACGGGCGCAGCTATGAGGGTGATGGCGGTGCGGGCCAGGTCGGCACGGGGGTCGCCGGCGGCGGCGCCGGACCAGTCGATGATGCCGGTGAGGACGGCGCCGTCGCTGATGAGGTTGAGGGGGTGGAAGTCCATATGGATCAGCGAGGCGGTCGACAAGTTGAGGGAGCGGGCGTGAGCGGCCAGGTCGACGTGCTCGCCGGCGACGCGGGATAGCCAGTCCTCGGGGGCGGCCGCCCGGAACTCGGACGGCGGCGCCACAGCGTGCACCTGGGCCTGGACCCGCCCGAAGAGCTGGCCCAGCCGCCAGAGGGCCCAGGGCTTCTGTTCGACGAACGAGAGGAGGGGGCGGCCCGGGCACCAGGAGAGGACCATGGCGGGTAGGCCTTCGACCTCGCCGCAGGCCTCCACGCGGGGTGCGGCGAGGCCGACGCGGGCGCAGGTCTCCAGGGCGACGCGCTCCCGCCAGGCGATGGGCCGGACGCGGGGCAGGTGGTAGACGCGCAGCGAGTGCTCCCGCCCGTCCGCGGTCTGGAAGCGCCAGAGGAGGGTCTCCCAGCCGCCGCTGACGCGGCGGGGCTCGCCGACGGCCTCCCAGCCCAGGTGGGTCAGGACCTGTCGGGGGTCGAGTTGGGCTTCGATGTCGGCTGCGTCCATTGGACTCGTTGTTTGCTCCGCGGGCGATAGCGCTCGCGGGCGACCACAGGGGGTCGCCCCCATAGGATCAGGC
>JACPQO010000164.1 GCA_016190405.1 Chloroflexota bacterium
CCTTGAGGCTGGCGAAGCCCTGGCGGGCGATGACGATGTGGTCCACGACCTCGATGCCCAGGAGCTGGCCGGCCTGCACGATCTGCTTGGTGATGGCGGCGTCGTCGGTGCTGGGCGTGGGGTCGCCGGAAGGGTGGTTGTGGACGACGACGACGGCCGGACAACCCTCGCGCACGGCCTCGCGGAAGAGCTCGCCGGGGCGGACCACGGTGGTGTTGACGTTGCCCTTGTAGACCTCGTGGATGCCCAGCACCTGGTTACGGGTGTTGAGCAGGACGACGCGGAGGTGCTCCTGCTCCAGGAGGGCCATCTCCGCCATCAGCAGGTTATTGACGTCGTGGGGAGAGCGGACGGTGGCGCGCTGGTCGGGTTGGGCCGAGACGAGGCGCTTGCCCAGCTCCAGGGCGGCCAGGAGCTGGGCGGCCTTGGCCTCGCCGACGGCGTGCTCGCCGCAGAGCTGGGCGAAGGATACGCGGGCCAGGCCCGGCAGCCCCTCGAAGCGGGAGAGGAGGCGGGTGGCCAGGGCAACGACGTTCTCGCCGGTGACGCCGGTGCGCAGGATGATGGCCAGGAGCTCGGCGTTGGAGAGGGCGGCGGCGCCGCGCAGGCGGAGGCGCTCGCGGGGCCGCTCGTCGGAGGGCATGTCGCGGATAAGGGGCCGGTAGTCGATGCGGTGTTCGCGCATATCGAATCTTGGCAGGGCTAAATCCCTGCCAGCTACTACTGCTAGCGCGGGATTACCAGCTTGTCGCCCGGGTGAAGGACGGGGTCCTCTATGTCCAGGCCGTTGACGGCGGCCAGGTCCTCGGCGCTGACGCCGAAAGCGTCGGCGATGCCGTACAGAGTGTCGCCGTCGACGACGGTGTACTGGACGGGGGTGGGCTCCGGCGCCGCGCTGGCCGAGGGCGCCGGCGTGGCGGTGGCAGAGGCCCCGGGCGAGGCGGTGGCGCGGGGCGAAACGCCCGGGCTGGCGGTCGCCGCGCCCGCCGAGGGCTGAGGCTTGAGCACCTCCGAGGACTCGCCGGGCAGCGAGGGCGGACGGACGATGAGCCACAGGGCGAGGACGCTGGCCACCAGGAGAGCGAAGACGGAGGCGCGGAAGACCACGCCCGAAGGGGCCGCGTTAACAGGGTCCAGGCAATCGGCGCAGAGAGGCTGCCCGGCCGGCCCGGCCAGGGAGCCTGGCGATGGGGCCTGCCCTTCGCCCGGAGGCGCCTCGCCGTGGTCGTGGCAGTAGGCATTGCCGCAGCGCGAGCAGCGGTGGGTCGCCTCCTGGTCGCAGGCGTAGCAGTTCATCTACGTGTATAGCGGGCCGGCATTGGCCGCGGTTCCGGCGCGGCCCATTGTACACGCTATTGCATCTCGGCGGTAGCGCCGGCCTCCTGGAGCTTCTTGACCACGGCCTCGGCGTCGGCCTTGGTGATCGCCTCCTTGACGTTGGTGGGGGCGGACTCCACCAGGTCCTTGGCCTCCTTAAGTCCGAGAGTCGTCACCTCGCGCACGGCCTTGATGACGTTGATCTTGTTGGCGCCGATGTCCTTGAGGACCACCGTCCACTCGGTCTTCTCTTCCTCGACAGCGGCCTCGGCGGCCGCCGGAGCGGCGGCGGGCGCGGCCGCCACAGCGACGGGAGCGGCGGCGGTGATGCCGAAGTCGTCCTGGATACGCTTGTTGAGGTCGCGCAGCTCCAGGATGGTCATTTCCTTGATGATGTCCATCACCTGATCGACCTTGTTGCCGTCTTTGGTTGCCATGTTTCCTCCTTACGGTTGGGAATTTGGAAATTGGACGTTGGATGATGGAAGATCATCCAACGCTCCAGCTTCTAACATCTAACCTCTCAACCCTGAGACATCTCTAGCTGTCGGGCGCGGGCCTCGATTAGCCCCGGCAGCTCGCTGAGGGCGGACTGGAGCAGGAGGGACAGCTCCTGCAACGGGGCGTCCAGAAGGCCCAGCAGGCCGGCCAGGGGCGACTGAAGCTGGCCCAGGATCTGGGCCAGCATGACCGGCCGGGGGGGAAGACGCACCAGCTCGCGGAGGTCCGCCGGCGAGACCACCTGGCCGTCGAGGTAGCCGCCGCGCAGGGCGAAGGTGGGCGGCGCCCCCTGAGCGTATTCGGTTATCGCCTTGACGGCCTCGATGAAGTCGCCGTAGGAGAAGGCCAGGGCCGTCGGCCCCTCCACAATGCGGACCAGGTCGGGCTGTCCGGCGTCCTGGGCGGCCAGCCCGAGAAGCGTGTTCTTGATGACCTTCACCTCTATGCCGGCGGCCTTCAGGCGGCGGCGGAGCTGGTCCATCTCCTTGACCAGCAGGCCCCGGTAATCCGCGCTGACGACCAGCGTGGCCCGCGCGATGCGGTCCCGCAGGTCGGCTACGCTATCGATCTTTCTCTGGGTGGGCATAGGCTGCTCCCCTCGCCCTGGCCCTCTCCCATAGGAGAGGGAAACGAAAAGTCCCTTGCCTCAGGAGGCAAGGGACGAAGGGGTTCCACTGCGCCGGCCAGGCTGAAGCCTGGCCTTCGGTTGCACGTTCTGGTTCGTCCTGGTTGCCTCGGCGGGCTGGGGGTTTAATCCGCCTCAGGCGGAACCCGCGGTCTGCGGCAATTCAAAGCGCATTATACGGCAGCGCCGGCGCTTAGGGAAAGGGTAGCGGGAATGTCCAGCTTGATGCCCGGGCCCATAGTGGCGGTCAGGGTGGCGCTGCGGATGTATTGTCCTTTGCCGCCGGCCGGCTTCTCCCGGACGATGGCCTCGACGAGGGCGGCCAGGTTCTCCAGGAGGGCTTCTTCGGAGAAGCTGGCCTTGCCCAGGGGCACATGGACGAGGGACGTCCGGTCGGTGCGGAACTCCACGCGGCCCTGCTTGGCGTCGCGGATGGCTTTGGGGAGGTCCTCCGCCTCGACGACGGTGTTGGTGCGGGGGTTGGGCATGAGGCCGCGGGGCCCGAGGACGCGGCCCAGGCGGCCGACCTTGCCCATGACCTCCTTGACCGCCAGGGCCACCTCGAACTCCAGCCAGCCGCCCTCGATCTTCTTCACCAGGTCGTCGGCGCCCACGGCATCGGCGCCGGCCTCTTCGGCGATGCGCACGGCCTCGCCCTCGGCGAAGACGATGACGCGCTGTCCCTTGCCCAGGCCATGCGGCAGGACGATGGTGCCGCGAAGCTGCTGGTCGGCGTGGCGGGTGTCCAGGCCGGTCCGCATGTGCAGCTCAACCGTCTCGTCGAATTTGGCGTAGGCGGTCTCCTTGAGCAGGGCGATCGCCTCCTTGGGCTCGTAGGTGCGGGAGCGGTCGATCTTCTCCAGGGCGGCGCGGTACTTCTTGCCGTGCTGAGCCATCATCGCCAGGCCGTGGACCGGCAGCAGTCTCTTGCGCACAGGATCAGGAGCGAGGAGGAACTGCTCGAGAGTTACGGCACCCAGGATGGGCTGGGTGCCCTCGTCGCCGAAGACGCAGAGGGTGGTCAGCACATCGTCCCCGATCTGCACGGGAACCTCCCCGATGTCCCGCTGGACGACGCGACCGTCGGCCATTTCAAACGGCCTGCGCATGACGGCCCTATGGCCCATCTCCAGCAGGAGGTTCGACGGCAGCCAAGTGAAGGTGGCTCCCGTGTCCACCAGCGCCTCGACCTCCCGGAAAGTGCGGCGGTCCGCGCTGCCAACGGCGACAGTAACTGCGAAAGTGCCCATTGTCTGTCCTTGCGATGTAGCGGCTTGCCGGGCGCGGCTGCTGGACATCTTAGCCTGCCACCTCCACGCCCATGCTGCGGGCCGTGCCTTCCACCATGCGCATGGCGGCCTCGATGTCGTTGGCGCTGAGGTCCTTCATCTTGACCTCGGCGATCTGGCGGACCTGCTGGCGGCTGAGGGTGCCCACCTTCTCGCGCTTCTGGGTGGCGCTGCCCTTTTCGATCCCCAGCGCCTTGCGGATCAGGTCGGACGCTGGCGGCGTCTTCAGGGCGAAGGTAAACGAGCGGTCCTCGAAGACGGTGATCTCCACCGGGATGATGGAGCCGGCCTGCGCGGCGGTACGCTCGTTGTACTCCTTGCAGAAGGCCATGATGTTGGCGC
>JACPQO010000162.1 GCA_016190405.1 Chloroflexota bacterium
ACCATGGCCTGCTCGTTGCGGGCCTGGTAGTAGCGCAGGTCCGGGTTCTCCTGCAACGCCTGGCCGATGCCCGCCAGGTTGCCATGGCCGAAGATCCCCCACACGCCGGCGAAGAACGGGGTCTCCTGCCCGTCGCGCTCGACGTACTGACTCTTCAGGAAGCGGACCAGCGCCTGAGCCACCGTGAGCCGCTGCGTCTTCGCCGTTGCCATCGCTAACCCAAAACGCCCGTGATCGCGTCCAGGTCGCGCCCGCGGGCCTCAGAGAGAGCGGCCTCGGCCTGCTCGAGCGTCCAGCCCTGGTGCACCAGGCCGCCCACGGCCTCGGCGACGGCCAGCGGGTCTTCGTTGCCAGGATACAGCACGTTGCGCCCGATCATGGCGCCGCGCACGTTGGCGCCGGCAGCCAGACCGCAGGCGACCTCCCGCAGCAGCGATGCGGGGTTCCCGGTCGCCTCGCCGCCCAGCAACAGCACCGGCAGCGTGGTGGCCCCGGCCACGGCCCGAAAGTCGTCGCAGTAGGGCAGCTTCAGCCACAGGTTGCGGCTGCTGTCCCCCAAGGCCGCGGCCACGCCGGCGATGCCCGCCAGGGCGCCGGCCGACCTGACGACCTCGTAGCCAGCCTCGCCCCTCACCACGGGCAGCGCCTCCAGGAACACCGGCAGCCCCACAGCGTTCGTTTCCCGCATGGCCTGCGCCACCGCCGTCATCGTCTTCAGGGAAGAGGACTCGTCGTCGCAGATGCGCAGCAGGAGCTTCACGCCGTCCAGCCCGCGCGCGCGGCAGACCGCCGGCGTTGGGCCGGTCAGCGGGTCGTCCAGCTCCCAGGACGAACCGGCCAGGCCGCCCCGGTTCAGGCTGGCGACGAGCAGCCTGCCTTCCAGGAGCGGCGGCCCGCCGGCCTCCCGCAGCAGGTCGTGCAACGCCAGCAGCTCCTCCAGCAGGTCCATGCTGGCCATGACACCATCGACTTTGTCGCTCATCAAGACACGGACGACGCGGGCCAGATAATCGTGGCGGTCGGCCATAGCCAGCGGGTCGTCCCCGACCCGGGTCACACGGCGAGCGGGATGGTCGGCCGCCACTATGTTTAGCCGTCCGTCCGGCGCTAACCTGGCCCGTCGCTCCCGCTTCTCCGCCGCGCGTACCACCCGCTCCGGATCGTCGACGCGGATGTCGGTCAGCCGCGCCAGGACGCGCGGCGGCAGGAACACCGACGCATCGAAGGCGCCCATCTAGAACCCGCCCCGCTGCCGCACGAAGTCCATGACCTCGCGCTCGTAGGGCATGAAATTGGCGCAGCCGTGACGGGTGACGACGATGGCGCCGCAGGCGTTGCCCAGCCGCGCCGCCTTGTGCCAGTCCCAGCCCTTGAGATAGCCGTAGATGAGGCCGCTGGCGAAGGCGTCGCCGCCGCCCAGGACGTTGTAGACCTCCACGGGAAACGGAGCGGCGTCGATGACTTCGCCGGTGGGCAGGTGGACCCTGGCGCCTTCGGCCCCCCGCTTCAGCACCAGCGCCTGGGGTCCGGCCGCGAGGACCGTCTTGACGGCGGCGTCCAGATCGCCTTTCACCTCGGCGGCGGACATCTGCGAACGCTCGACAGACAGGAGCGCCGGGTCCTGCAAAGCCACGGCCTTCACCTCGTCCTCCGTTCCCACAGCTACGTCAACCAGGGGCAGGAGAGACCTGACGGCCACGCCGAAGGCGCGCGGGTCGTGCCACTGGTCTGGCCGAAAGTCTATATCCAGGAACACCGTGGCACCAGCCGCCCTCGCGCGCTCAGCCGCCAGCACGGTGGCGCTGCGACTGGGCTCCCGGCCCAGCCCCGTGCCGCTGATCAGCAGCGCTCGGCTCTGCGTGACGGGGGCAGCCAGCACGTCGTCGATGGTCAGCTCCGTGTCGGCGCAGTTGTCGCGGTAGAAGACCAGCGGGAACCGGTCGGGCGGCTGGATGCCCAGAAGGACGGCGGCGGTGCGGCGGCCCGGCTTGCGGGGGATGAACCTGGTCTCGACGCCCTCGTCTCTGAGGAACCTGAGGACGAAGTCGCCCACCGGGTCGTCCCCCACGGCCGTTAGCAGCAGGGAGCGCAGGCCCAGGCGGCGCGTCCCCACGCTGATGTTGGTGGGGCAGCCGCCCACGTAGGCCGCGAAGCTCTTGATCTCCTCGAAGGGCGCCCCCACGTCGTTGGAATAGAGGTCGATGGAGCTGCGCCCCATGGCCAGGATGTCGTACGCGCGGTCGCTCATCCGGCCTCCATGTCGTGGCTCACCACGGGCAGGCGCGGGTCCTTCGCCGTCCAGGTCTCCTTGACCCAGGCGTGCTGCGGATCGTCCAAGTAGGCGAGCGATTGCGCCGAGCCGGCCAGAAAGTTCAGGTAATAGCAGTCATAGCCGTAAGCGGCGGCCACCGGATGGTAGCCCTCCGGCACCAGCACGATATCGTTGTCCCGGCAGGCCATCACGGCGTCGATGGAGCGATCGTCCGTATACACGCGCTGGACGGCGTACCCCTGCGGCCTGCTCATCTTGTAATAGTAGACCTCTTCCAGGTCGGCCTCGAGCAACTCGCCCGAGCCGTCCTCTCGATGGCTGTCGTGCTTGTGGGGCGGATAGCTGCTCCAGTTCCCGCCGGGCGTGTAGACTTCGACCGCCACGATGCGCTGGCAATCGAAGCCCGGCGGGATGATGCTGTTGATCTGGCGGGTGGCGTTGTGGCCGCCGCGGATCTCGATCTGGCTGTCGGCCGGGGTCACCAGCCTGGCCGGGTGGTCCTCATCGCTAGGCACCCAGCAGTATGCCAGCTCCAGCCGCTCCGTGATGGCTCGCACCTCGAACGCCGTGCCCCGAGGCAGGTACAGAGCGTACGGCATGCCGCTGAACACGTCCGGCCGCCGCCCGATGCTGGGCCACTCGCCGCGGCTGGACGTCACGCCGCAACGTCCTCCCAGCAGCACGAGAGCCGCTTCACAGTCGCCGGTCTCGCCGGCCCACCGCTGGCCCCCGTTGAGCCGGCGCACCTCCACGTTCAGCAATTGCCAGCCGGCATCCCGCGCGGTCACGCGGTTCACGATCCCCGGCTCTGCGGCAGCGAGCTTCGGCCGGAACAACAGCGACTTGGCGTCATAGGGCACAGGCCATTCCTCTATCGGGGGCGCTGGAGCCGCCCCCAGCTTGCGGCAACCTCTCACTGGCGTCCGCTCAGGCCGAACGGCCCATATTATAGAGCAAGCGCCGCGCCAAGAGGACACAGAACCCGCCCGCGGGCTTATACTGGGGCACGGATCGCCCGATGCGCATCCTGGACGTCACGCCCACGCCCCTCTATCCCCGTAGCGATGGCGACAACCCGACGCAGATCGCGCGCCTCCGCCTGGAGGCGGAAGCGCCCGCTCCGCTCACTGTCCGCGTCGCGACCGAAGACGGACGTTCGACCTCGTCGGCGCTCACCGTTCGAGCGGGCGAGGGAACCTATGACATCCCGGTGCCGGAAATCGCAACCGAGAGCAGCCTGGAGCTGAGGCTGGAGTCCGGCGGGCAGACCCGCGCCGCCCGGACCATCCGTTGCCGCCCCGCCCGCAAGTGGACCGTATACGTCATGCCCACCAGCCACATCGACCTGTACAGCACGAAGCTGGCCCACGAGACCCCCGAGGAGCACGCCCAGATCCTGGACGCGGCCGTGGCGCTGGCCGGGGAGTTCGCCGGATACCGCTACCAGATCGAGAACATGCTGCCCATCTTCGAGTACCGCGAGCTGCGCTCCCGGAAGCAGATCGGCCGGCTGGCGGAGGCCATCCGGGCCGGCCGCATCGCCTTCGGGGCGCAGTACACCGGCCTGCACCAGGAGGAGGCCTTGGCCGAGGAGCTAGTGCAGGGCCAGCTGCTCATGATGCGGGAGCTCGAGGCCGCTCACGACATCCGGCCCAACTGCGGCTACACGGTGGACGTGCCGAATACGACCATCCAGTACGCGCAGCTCCTGGCCCGCTGCGGCGTCTCCGGCTGGATCTTCTCGCCCAACCGCTATCCCGCGCCCGACGGCTGGTACGGCCTGGGGCAGTCCATACGGCGGCTGCCGCGGCTGCTGCGGGCCCAGGGCTTCGACGGCAGCTCCGTCCTGGCCTGGCTCCCCCACGAGCACTACGGCCAGGACCCGAAGCGGTTCGGGCTGGACAGCGATGACGTCGAGGCCGCGGCCCCGCTTGTCGCCGAGCGGCTCCTGGAGCTGGAGGCCGAGGGCTACCCCTGGGACGCCTACCTCCTGGAGTACAGCTACGGCGATAACCTGCCGCCCACCCGTGCGCTGCCGGTTCTGGTCGCCGCCTGGCAGAAACGCTACGCCTACCCCCGCCTGGTGCTGGCGACCGCCGACCAGTTCTTCGGGCAACTCGACGGCGCCGCGCCGGAACCGCCGGCGATGCGCCTGGAGGTGCTGGACGCCTGGGCCTGGATCATCGCCGACCAGGGGGTGCTGAACCAGATTGCCCGCCGGGCCGGCCACGACCTTCTGGGCGCCCAGGCGCTGTGGTCGCTGCGCGGCGATGATTGCCCCGCGGGCCGCTCCCGCGCGGCCTTCTCGGACCTGGCCAAGTTCGCCGCCCACGACTGGTGGTACGGGGGCGGCCAGGTGGCCGGCGTACCCGACCTGGCCAAGGCCGCCTGGGCCCACGCCGCCTCCGAGACCGCCTCGGCCGTCCTCGGCGAGACGCTCGTGGATCGCGGCGAAGGCCCCACACCCGTGGTGCTCAACCCCTGCGCCTTCGGCCGCCGGGACATGGTGGTCGCGCCGGCGGCCGCTGTCTCAGCCGGCAAGGGTACCGCTCCCTGCCAGGCCGTGGACGCCGCCACCCTGACCACCCACTTCCGTCCGCGGCCTTACACCATCGCGCACCCACCTCGCGGAGAGGAAGCTGGCGACAACATCGTCTTCAACGCCGACCTGCCAACGCTGGGCGGCGAAGCGGTCCATCTCGAACATGCGCAGCCGTCGCGGCGGCACAACCGCGCGGTCCTGGAGAACCACTACTATCGGGTGGAGTTCGAGCCGTCGGCAGGCGCCGTGGCCAGCGTCATCGACAAGGAGGACGGCCGGGAGCTGGTGGACACTGACCAGCACGGCTCCGGGCAGCTCCTGCTGGGGACGCCCCAGTGGGAGGGCTTCGGCATCGGCTTCGGCCTGCCGCACGAGCAGGCGGTGGAGCGCATGCGCCTGTCGCTGAAGTCCTGGCAGCCCTGCCCCCTGGAGCTGGACCACGCCCTCGATGGCCCCGTCTTCTCCTCGCTGCTGCTGCGCGGCCAGGTCCACTCATCGCCTGTCACACAGTCAATCATCCTGTACGAAGACCTGAAGCGGATCGATGTCACCATTAGCATCGAATGGGACAGCCAGCCTCCGGCGTCGCGGCTGGTGGTCGCCTTCCCCTTCGCCCTGGACGGCTTCACCTGCCAGTACGAGGTCCCCTTCGGCGTCCTCACGGTGGGCCGCGACGAGACCCCGACGGTCCCCCGGCACCTGCGACAGCTCCAGACCTGGCTGCGGTTCTCGGAAGGTGAGCGGAGCATCGTCCTGGCCTCGCCGGATGTGGGGGTGTTCAGCCTGGGCCGCTGCGACCTCAACCCCGTCGACGACGGCGAGTACACGGTGCCGGAACGTCCCACCGCCTACTTCATCCTGGCCGACAACGGCGCGCCCAGCCCCCTGGTCCAGCCCGGCCGCCTGGCCGCCCGCTTCTCGCTGACCACCGGCCGCGGCCTGCGCCCCAGCGACTGCGCCCGCTTCGCCTGGGGCTTCGCGCGTCCGCCGCTGCTAGGCGCAGAGGATGAGAACCCGCTTGGCCCTCTGGAGGTCAGCCCCGATTCCGTCCTGGTTTCGGCCGTCAAGCGCGCCTGGGACGGCAGCGGGCTCGTGGTCAGAGTGGTCGAATACGACGGCCTGGCCGCCGGGGCGACGCTGCGCCTCCCCTTCGCCGCCAAACGCGCCTGGCTGGCCGACCCGGTCGAGCACCCGCTGTCGCCTCTGCCGGTCGAGGGCCGCGAGGTGCGCTTCCACGTCAAACCACACGAGGTGCTGACCCTGTTGATCGAGGACTAACCGCGAGGAGGAGCCTATGACCAGCGCGGAACCCGACCTCCTGGACATGTGCGAGCGATACAGACGCGTCTACGCCGCCTCCGTCTACGACGTGCTGGACGAGATGGGGCTGCCCAACCAGTGCCTTTCCCTGGACATCCGTCCTCTGCACCCGGACTGGGTGGTCGCCGGCGCGGCTTTCACCCTCAAGTGGACGGCGGAATCGCGGCACCCCCTGGAACTGATGCGGGAGCAGGCGGGCCGGCCCAACCTGTTCAGCATCGTCGATGGGTTCTATCCCGGCTGCGTGATGGTCATGGAGACCGGCAAGTCCATGAACGTGGGCCACTGGGGCGAGCTCACCGGCCTCATGTCCCGGGTGCGCGGCTGCCGCGGCGCCGTCATCGACGGCGACGTCCGCGACTCCCGTCACCTGCGCGACCGCGGCGATTACCCCGTCTTCGCCCGCTACACCTCGCCCATCGAGTCCGTCACCCGCGCCGTCATCGTCGATGTTGACTGCCCGCTGCTCATGAGCGGCTCGCTGACCGAGGGGCTCCTGGTCCGGCCCGGCGACTTCATCTTCGGCGACGCTGACGGCGTCCTGGTCGTGCCCCGGGAGGTCGCCGCCGAGGTGCTGGCCAAGGCCGAGGACGTGGCCCAGAAGGAGGACCTGGTGCGGGCAGACATCCGCGCCGGCGAGCACCCGGCCAAGGTCTGGCAGAAATATGGCAGGTTCTGACAGGCAGGAGGTAGGAGGTAGGAGGTAGGAAGTAGGAAGTAGGAAGTAGCAGGCACATCATCCGTTCGCCCTGAGCCTGTCGAAGGGCCCATGGGTGCCAGCGAACCCTGAGCGCAGCCGAAGGGTGAGCGCTTCGAAGGACGAGCGGAGCGAAGACCCCCGCTCGTGCTTCGACAGGCTCAGCACGAGCGGTGGGGAGGCCCGCACTCGGTAGGAGGGATGACCCCATGAAGATCGTAAACTTCACCGCCACGCCGGTAGCCGTGCCCATGGAGGCGCCCCTGCGCCACTCCGCCGCCGTCCACCCGGGACGCTGCGTCCGCACCATCCTCCAGGTCTTCACCGACGACGGCATCGTCGGCATAGGCGAGCTGGAGGAGGCCGTCCACCAGCAGCAGTTGGCCGTGCTCACGCCCCTGCTCATAGGGCGCGACCCCTTCGACCTGGAGGACCTGCGCGCCCAGATCATCGGCGCCGGCCACCTCCTGCTCCAGGGACAGTACCTCAGCCGGAACCGCATCTACGCCGGCATCGAGACCGCCCTCATGGACATCCAGGGCAAGGCCATCGGCCGCCCCCTCTACCAGATCCTGGGCGGCCGCGTCCGCGACCGCATCCCGATGTCCGCCTACCTCTTCTACCGCTATGCTCACGGCGAACACCCGGAGGTCAGCACCCCGGAGGAGATGGTCGATCACGCCCGCGACTTGGTCCGGCGCCACGGGTTCCGCACCCTGAAGCTCAAGGGCGGCGTCTTCCCGCCCGAGCACGAGATCGCCACCATCGCCGCCCTGCGCGAGGCCTTCGGGCCGGAGTGCAAGCTGCGGCTGGACCCCAACAACGTCTGGTCCCTGGGCACCGCCATTCGCGCCGGCCACAAGCTGCGCCAGTACGACCTAGAGTACCTGGAGGACCCCACCTGGGGCATCGACGGCATGGCCGAGGTCCAGCGGCAGACCGGCATCCCCCTGGCCACCAACATGTGCGTCGTCACCTTCGAGCAGATCCCCCCGGCCGTGGCCAAACGCGCCGTCACCGTCATCCTCTCCGACCCCTGGTACTGGGGCGGCCCCTGGGGGGTCAAGCACCTGGCCGTCATCTGCCAGACCTTCAAGCTGGACCTGGGCATGCACAGCGGCCTGGAGCTGGGCCCCGGCCTGGCCACCATGCTCCACGTCGCCGCCAGCCTGCCCAACCTGGGCTACGCCGTCGACGCCCACTACCACCACCTGGTCGACGACGTCATCGCCGGCGGCAAGATGCAGTACGTGGACGGCGAGCTGGCCGTGCCGGAAGGGCCCGGCCTCGGCGTGGAGCTGGACGAGGCCCGAATGAAAGAGTACGCCGCCTACTACCAGCACGGCGGCTACAGCTTCCCCCTGGACCCCCAGCGCCCCGACTGGTACCAGCGGGTGCCCGCGTGGTAGCGATGTCGGACACCTGCTTCGTGACCGGCGCCGGCGGCTTCCTGGGCGCCGCCCTCTGCCGCCGCCTCCTGGCCGAGGGCTACAGCGTAAGGGGGCTCGACCTCCGCTTCGGCGACGACCACCCGCTTCCATCCGTTCGTCCTGAGCCTGTCGAAGGACGCGACCGGCCGCCATCCTCATCCGTTCGTCCTGAGCTTGTCGAAGGACGCGACCGGCCGGCGAGCGCTGAGCCTGCCGAAGCCTGTCCTGAGCGAAGCCGAAGGGCACGAGCGCCCGACTTCCAGCCCCTCCCAGGCGACATCTGCGACACCGACCTCCTGGCCCGCGGCTGTCAGGGCGCGACGTACGTCTTCCACCTGGCGGCCCTCCTTCCCCAGCGCAAGGCCCCGCCAGCCGAGATGCGCCGCGTGAACGTCGAGGGCGCGCGCCTGGTGCTGGAGGCTGCCCGCACGGCCGCGGTGCGGCGCGTCGTGCTTATGTCCAGCGCCGAGGTCTACGGCGTGCCGCGCGTCATCCATTGCCCGGAGGACGCGCCCCTGCGCCCCATCGGCGAGTACGGGCGCAACAAGGTGGAGGCGGAGCATCTGGCGGCGCAGGCCATGGCCCAGGGGCTGGAGGTCGCCGTCCTGCGGCCGCCCACCATCGTCGGCCCCGGCATGGCGGAGCGGCTCCTGCGCGGGACGCTGTCCGACCTCAGGCGCAACCGTCCGCTTTTTGTCCCCAGCGGCCCAACGCGCTTCCAGATGGTGGCTCTCTCCGACGTGGTGGCGGCCTGCCTCCTCGCCGTGACCCGGCCGGAGGCCCGCGGCGAGACGTTCAACCTCGGCTCCGATGACGTGCCTACGCTGCTGGAGACAACCAGACGTCTGCGCACGCTGGTGGGCTCGCGCTCTAGCATCGTGCCCGTCCCCACGAGCGTTGCCCGGCTCTTCTTCCGCGCGCTCCTGACGCTGGGCCGCTCCCCCCTGGAGCCGGAGCACATTCAGATCGCCTTCTCCAACTACGTCTTCGATACGGCGAAGGCCAAGCGCCTCCTGGGCTGGCGGCCCTCGCTGGACAACGCGCAGGCCCTGGCCGAGGCGTACCGAGGCCCGCAGTGAACGCCTCTCGCCCGTCCGTCGTTATCGTGGGGGCCGGCTTCGGCGGCCTCAGGGTGGCCCGCGGGCTGCGCGGCGCCGCCGTCGATGTCACCATCCTGGACCGGCACAACTACCACACTTTCGTCCCCCTCCTCTATCAGGTCGCCACCGCCGGCCTGGAGCCGGAGGAGATCGCCCAGCCCATCCGGCGCATCCTGCGCGGCGCGCGTAACGTGCGCTTTCGCCTGGCCAGCGTGACCGGCGTCGATCTGGCCCGACGCGCCGTCCTCACCGAAGGCGGCGAGGTGGCCTACGACTACCTGGTGCTGGCCGCCGGCAGCGCCACCAACTACTTCGGCCTGGAGTCGCTGGCGCGGACGGCCTGCGCCCTGCGCGACCTGGACGACGCCGAGCGCCTGCGCGACCGCGTGCTCAGCGCCTTCGAGGCCGCCTCCAGCCAGCCCGACGCGGACCGCCGCCGGGACCTCATGACCGTCGTCATCGTGGGCGGCGGGCCCACCGGCGTGGAGCTGGCCGGCGCCCTGGCCGAGCTGCGGCGCCACGTCCTGCCCCACGACTATCCGAACCTGGACCTCGCGCAGGCCCGCATCCTCCTCCTGGAGGCCGCCGACCGCATCCTGCCGGGGATGCCGGACCGGCTCCAGGCCAGAGCCCAGGAGAAGCTGCGTCAACTGGGCGTCGAGCTGCGCCTGCGCGCCCCGGTCGCCGGCGCCGACGAGGGCGGCGTCACGCTCGCCAGCGGCGAAAGGCTCGCCGCCGGGGCTGTCGTCTGGGTCGCCGGCATGGCCGCCACGCCCCTGGCCGAGGAGGTCGCAGCGCCGAAAGGCGCCGCCGGCCGCCTGACCGTCATGGCGTCCCTCCAGCTCCCGGAGCACCGGGAGGTCTACGTCATCGGCGACATGGCTCACGTGGGCGGCCCGGACTCGCTGCCGCATCCCATGCTGGCGCCCGTGGCCATCCAGCAGGCCGACCTGGTCGCCGAGAACATCCGGCGGCAGCTCGCCGGCAAGCCGGCGAAGAGATTCGTGTACAGAGACCGCGGCACCATGGTCACCATCGGACGCAACGCGGCGGTGGCCAGCGTCTACGGCCTCCAACTCAGCGGCTTCCTGGCCTGGGTCATCTGGCTCACCGTCCACCTGGTCTGGCTCATCGGCTTCCGCAACCGGCTGCTGGTGCTGGTGAACTGGGCCTGGAACTACTTCACCTATGACCGCGCGGTGCGCTTGATCCGCGGCGGGCGCTAGCGTCCGGTCACCCAGACGCCCGCCCCGCCACCTCCGTCAGACTCTCGATCCCCAGTTCGTCCGCGAACCGGTCGAGCCGCGCCAGCAGCTTGGGGTGCAGGGGCACGCCGTTCTTCTCTCGGTCGGCCCTGGTCTCGAACTCCCGCTGGCCCGGCACCAGCACTCGCTCCGCGCCCTCCGCCGGCTCCGCCTCCTGGAGCGTGCGCAGCATCTCGCCGACCCCCTGCCGGAACTGATCGGCATCCCCGAAGGCGGCGACGTCGAAGGCCGCGAAGAAGTGGCCGGCCTGGCTGCTGGCGTCGTCCAGGCGCAGGCTCCAGCCGGTGCCGGAGAGGATGCCACAGAAGATGTCCACCGCCACCGCCAGCCCGTAGCCCTTGTACGAGCTGCCTTCGGCGGTGCCGCCCAGCGGGGTCAGGCCGCCCTCGCGGTAGACGACGGCCGGGTCTGTAGTGGGACGGCCTTCGCCGTCCAGAGCCCAGCCCTCGGCCAGGGGCTCACCCGACCGGGCCGCCGTCTCCACCTTGCCCATGGCGATGGTGCTCGTGGTGACGTCGCAGACGAAGGGCGGCCCGCCGGCCGCCGGCGCGGCGATGGCGATGGGGTTCGTGCCCAGCATCTTCTTGCGGGCGAACGTGGGCACCACCCAGGCGCTGGCGTTGGTCATCGCCATGCCCACCAGCCCCTCGCGGGCCGCCATAAGGGCGTAGTAGCCGCTGGCCCCGAAATGGCGGCTGTTGCGCACCGCCACCGTGCCGACCCCTACCGCCTTCGTCTTCTCGATCGCCAGCGCCATGGCCCGCCGCGCCACCAGGAGCCCCAGCCCGCCGTCCCCGTCCAGCAGCGCCGTGGCCGGCGTCTCGCGCACCACCCTGACCTCCGCTCGCGCCTTCACGCGCCCCGACTGCAGCCCCGGCGCGTACCCCGGGTGCCAGTAGATATGGGCGATGCCGTGGGTGTCCAGCCCCATCAGGTCGGCGTCGATCAGCACCTCGGCCGCCTCCCGGGCGTCGTCCGGGGTCAGGCCCAGCTTCTCGAAGGCCAGGGCCGCGAAGGCGACGAGGTGTTCGCCTCGGACGCGGACGTACTCCTCGCTCAATGGCGCACCTCGGCGTCCCGGCGCGCCGCCTGGCGCTGGGCCAGGGCCGCCAGCGCCTGCGGCGAGAAGTCCGGCGACTGGCACAGGGCGATGATCTCGGCCTCGTCGGCGGCCAGGCGGCGCATGGCCGCCGGCAGCTCCGCCGCTATCTCGATGGGGACCGAGAGGACGCCGTGCTGGTCGCCGTGCAGCAGGTCGCCGGGCCTCACCGTCAGGCCCCCGACCGTCACCGGCACACCCACTTCCACGATGCGCAGGTAGGCGTGAGAGACCCCCACCGAACCGGCGAACAGGTGGAAGCCCAGGGCCCGCACCTCGTCCAGGTCCCGCACCGACCCGTTGGTGACGGTGCCCAGGCAGCCCAGCGCCCGGTGGATATTGGAGTTCACCTCGCCCCAGAAGGCGCCCACACCGGGCGGGTCGTCCAGGTCCTGGATGACCACGATCCGGGGCGCCGGCACCGATTGCACGTGCGCCCACAGCTCCGGCGGCGGCCGCCGTTCCCCCGGCTGCGCGGCGCGGATGGTAGCCGTCGCCGCATACCCCACCATTGGCCCCAGCTCCGGGAAGACGCAGCGCACGCCGGCGTCCATGAAACCCTCGTTCCGCCCCCGCACGCCAAACACCTCGATCCCGTTGGCGACGGTCGGTGTGGAGAACTGGCGCAGCTCCTCGAGCACGTCGGGCGGTAGTGTCTTCATCCTGCGCCCCTCTCAGGCCTCCTCTAGTCCGGCCGGTTGACGATGTTCTCGCAGGGCTCGCCGGCCAGGCAGGCCAGCAGGTTCCGCACCGCCAGCTCGATCATGGCAGAGCGGGTCTCCCGGGTGGCCGTGCCGATGTGCGGCGTGATGATCACATTCGCCAGGCTCAGCAGCGGCTCGTCCGGGGCCGGCGGCTCCTGCTCCAGCACATCCAGGGCCGCGCCCGCGATGCGGCCCGTCTTCAGCGCCTCGAACAGCGCGGCCTGGTCCACGATGGCGCCGCGCGAGGTGTTGATCAGGTACGCCGCCGGCTTCATCAGCGCCAGCTCCCGCGCTCCGATGAGGTGCGCCGATCCGGGGGTCAGATTAGTGTGCAGCGTCAGAAAGTCGGCCTGACGCAGCGCATCTTCCAGATCCGCGGCGCGGCCCACGCCCGGCGGCGATGGCACGTCCGCGCGCGCGTCGTGGTAGATGACGCGCATGTCGAAGGCCAGGGCCCGTCGCGCCACCTCCCGGCCGATGCGCCCCAGGCCGATGACGGCCAGCGTCTTCCCCCTCAGGTCCGTCCCGAACGGCGCCACGGCGCCCGAGGCGTCCCAGCGGCCTTCGCGGACCACCTGCTCCGCTTCCGGAAGACGGCGGGAGAGCTGGAGCAGGAGGCCCATAGTGAGCTCGGCCACGGCATCGCTGAGGATGCCGGGGGTGTTGGTCACCAGGACGCCCTTCCGGGTCGCCTGTTCCAGGTCCACATTGTCGTACCCCACGCCAATGTTGCTGAGGATGCGCAGCCGCTGCGCCGCCTCCAGGACGCCCGTATCGATCGCCAGGGACGAGGGTGCCAGCAGCCCCTCCACCTCGCGCGCCTGGCTCGCCAGCTCCTGGCGCGGGACCTGGCCCCGCCCCTCGTACGCCGTGACCTGGCAGCGCTCCAGCAGGGGCGCCAGGAAATGCTCCGGCAGGCGGGCGGCTACGTAGACCTTCGGCTTCGGAAGCAGCATGGTCCTTTTCAGGGAGAGCCACCGGTCGGCGGTAGAGAGCGCGGGAGTCGCTGGGCGCCCCACGTCTCTGCCAGAGGACCGAAGACCGAATTCGCCAGCGCCTCGCTTTCGTCGAACTGGCGCGCCTCTCCATCTTGCTCAGTAAAGTAGTAGAGGCGCTGCCCTATACAGCCGGCGGGACAGTCACCAAAGGCATCGCGGAAGACGACGTACCAGGTCTCTCCTACCTTGCGGACGGCAATGTCAGGGCTGTCGCCGGGCAGCCAAACCGGATCGGCATACTGCACGACGGGGATGGAGCGGTAGGCGCGCACAGCCGCTGGGATGTTCACGAAGTTATCAAGGCAGAGACCGATCCAGGCACTGCTGTAGCGCCAGGGATACAGCAGGGCCCGCAGCCCAAGGCGAGGGTTGAGAGAGTCAAGATCCTCGCGACCGAACGAGATCGGGGGCCAGAAGTCGTTGTCCCACATGGCCGGATCGAGGGTTTCGGCGAAGGTCAGATCTAGGCCGAGGGTCATCGCACCCGGCACGTAGTTCCATCGCGCACCGACATCGGGGACTCCAGGATACGCGGTCTTGATGATGCGCAGAGCCTCATCAATTTCGCCGGCCAGTGCAGTAACCGTATCGCGATCCAGGAGGAGCTCGCCGTCCTCGTTGAACAGGGTTCGGTAGGCCAGCACCGTGCCCGTGCTAGCCTCAGGGGGCCTGCTGCACTCCGGTGGAAGGGTGAATGGGGTGAAAGATGGCGCGGGGGTGAGGGATGGAGTTGGGCGAACTCGCGCCTCTTCTCGCTCATCGACGCAAGCGGCTAGGGGGATCAGCAAGCCGGCCGCCGCGAGGCCCGCAGTAAGCATCGCACCTGTGAGACGCAGGCTGCGGCGGTGCGCACTTCGGGTCATGGTCGGCGACATGAGCTACACCTCAGGCGCGGCCGCAGGGCCCTCGCCGGCGCCCTCCGGCCGCAGCTCTTTGAGGTCGCGGGCAGCGGTACGGGCCAGGGCGCCGGCGTCGTCACAGACCTCGATGAACAGAAACCCCTGCTCGATCCGCTTACGGGCCACGGCCACGTTGCCGGCGTGGACCCCCGGCACCACGCCGTGGCGCTGGCAGCCGTCCAGCACCCGCTGGACCGCCTGCACGAAGACATCCTCCTCGTGGTCGGAAGCCGGGGCCAAGCCGAGGGAAACGCTGAGATCGGCCGGCCCGATGTAGGCGGCGTCGACGCCGGGCACGCTCAGGATGTCGTCCAGGTTGTCCAGGGCGCGCCGCGTCTCGATCATGACGATGCAGCACACCTCGCGGTCGGCGTGGGCGAAGTAGTCCCTGCCCCCGTAATAGTTGGCCCGCACCGGCCCGAAGCTGCGGATGCCGCGGGGCGCGTAGCGGCAGGCGGACACGGCCGCCTCCGCCTCCGGCCGCGAGTTGACCATGGGAATGATGACGCCGTAGGCCCCGGCGTCCAGCGACTTCATGATGATGCCCGGCTCGTTCCAGGGGACGCGCACCACCGGCACGGTGGGCGTGGTGGAGATGGCCTGCAGCATGGTCACGGCCACCTGGTAGTCGATGAGGCCGTGCTGCATGTCGATGGTCAGCCAGTCGAAGCCGGCGTGGGCGAACACCTCCGCCGAGAAGCTGCTGGGCAGGGTAAGCCAGCCGCCCAGCGTCGGCTGTCCCAGGCGCCACAGGGCCTTGAGCCGGTTCTCTCGCACGGGGCCATTATAACGACTGCGGAGTGAGGCCGGAACGAAGCGCCCCCTCCCTTGAGGGAGGGTGCAGGAGGCGGCATGTCATTGCGAGGGGCGGAACGCCCCGAAGCAATCTCGGAAGGGGCCAGCCGCCCTGGACATCAGAGATTGCTTCGCTGCGCTCGCAATGACGGTCGTTCGCGTGGGGCAAAACCCCACGCAAATTCCGGCCCCTGCCCGACAGATTAACCCCCGCTCTCTGCTACAATCTACGTCGCCCGGCAGCGTCCTGCGTCATCGCTGCCAACCGGCGGAGGGGGTGGCATCCGAACACACGGGGGAGCTATAAGGCGGGACCTCCCATATCAGCCCCAAAGAGGGTGACGTGTCGCGGCTTGGGATCGCTACCGCTATTGGAGTAGAAGCTGTATTGCTTGCGCTGGTTGCCGCCAGTCTGACCTATGTCATTACAGGTCGGGGCTTCATCAGGAACCCCCCGCCTTCATACGAAGACAAGATTGCTGCTTGCGGCGCTATATCGAACGGTTCCACGATTGACACCAGACAAACAATTCGATTCTTCGTCAAACTGCCAAGAGACATTTACCCGTATGAGAACCTCGAATTCACGACGATCAGCGGCCGCGCAACAGCGGGGTGGATCTCTAACGCGGGGCGGCCCGGGCAGGCATATGGCTCCAGCCCGAGTTGCTGGTCTTCCTACTATGAGTTTGTGGGAACCGGCGAACTGGACTTGACGGCGAAATCTGCTGTGGAGGGCGTACCCGACTACCTCGTCCACTTCATAGTCAGGTGATAGTCTGACCCGCGTCCTTGGCGTCGACTCGGCCTCCGCGTCTCCCACCGCCGGTCGGTATTCGCCCAGCTCTCTGCAAGCGCTAGTCAGTCGTTCGACTTTACAGGATTCACAGTTATATCCGTTCAGACGCGAACGCACACTGCCGGCCCCGCGTGGGGCAAAACCCCACGCAAATTCCGGCCCCTGCCCGACAGATTAAGCCCCGCTCTCTGGTACAATCTACGTCGCCGGGCAACGCGCTGTGCGTCGCTGAAGGAGGAGCCTATGGTCGCCTACCTGGACCTCAACAAGGGGTTGACCCCGGAGGAAACCGCCGTAAAGGAGCAGATCCACCGCTTCTCGGCAGACGTCTTGCGTCCGGCCAGCGTCGAACTGGACAAGCTGCCCCCCGAAGAGGTCATCGCTGAAGGCTCGGCGCTGTGGGATGTGTTCCGCAAGGCCTACGAGCTAGGGTATCACGCATTCGGGCTGCCGGAGGCTTTGGGGGGAGTCAGCATGTCGCCCCTCAGCCGGCATATGCACGCCGAGGAGATGGGCTGGGGCAGCGCCGATTTCGCCATCGGCCTGGGCGTGGCCCCCTTCCCCTTCTCCTTCGCCGCCATGAGCGGCAACCCCGACATCATGCGCGACATCGTCATGCCCTTCGCCCAGGACCGCGAGGCCAGGTACATCGGCTGCTGGGCCATCACCGAGCCCCACCACGGCTCCGACAGCCTCCTCATCGGCAGCGACCAGTTCCAGCGGGAGGAGCTGGCCTTCGACCTTCAGGCCCGCCCGGACGGCGACGAATGGGTCATCAACGGCCAGAAGTCGGCCTGGGTCTCCAACGGCACCATCGCCACCCACGCCCTCACCTTCCTCAGCGTGGACCGCAGCCGCGGCCAGGCCGGCAGCGGCGTGGCCGTCATCCCGCTGGACCAGCCCGGCGTGACCAGGGGAAAGCCCTTGAACAAGCTGGGCCAGCGGGCCCTCAACCAGGGCGAGATCTTCTTCGACAACGCGCGCATCCCCAAGCACTATATGCTCGTCCAGCCGGAGGGATACCCGTTCATCATCGACTCGGTGCTGGCGGGGGCCAACGCCGGCATG
The DNA here is from genome assembly GCA_016190405.1 of Chloroflexota bacterium. The sequence goes on from JACPQO010000162.1 coordinate 16,989, forward strand.
GGGGCGATCTTCACCGGCGTGGCCCGCGCCGCCTTCGAGGAGGCGTTGAACTACTGCCGGCACCGCGTCCAGGGCGGCAAGAAGATCTGCGAGCACCAGGCCGTGCAGCTCAAGCTCATGGACATGTTCATCAAGGTGGAGGCGGCCCGCTCCCTCTCCCGCGCCGCCACGGTGTACAATTCCACCACGTTGCCCCCGGCCACCCACTACTCAATCGCCTCCAAAGTCTTCTGCACCCAAACGGCCTTCGAGGTGGCCAGCGATGGCCTACAACTGTTCGGCGGCTACGGCCTGGCCAAGGAGATGCTCA
>JACPQO010000167.1 GCA_016190405.1 Chloroflexota bacterium
CAGCCGGTGCCCGCGCGAGTGATAGAGGTAACGCCGGCTGCCGTTCGGGCGTGAGCGCCAGCTTGTGAATCCCGGCCGGGTCCATCTGGCCCGGCAGAATATACAAGTCGTTACCTGGCTGGGGTTCAACCTTCTGCAACGCCGGCAATACCAGTTCATTGCTCACCTCCCATCGATCAGGCGGCTTGCCTGGGGGAAGAGACAGTGGGGGCCTGTCCCAGCGGCTACCGCCCGGGATGACCTGCGCCCTGGCGGACCAAGTCGCGCGCCTCCATCGTGCCGTCTTTGGTCTTCAGCACCGCCTTCAGCAAGGGAGAGTCGGCTTGCCGCTGCCGCAAGAACTCGACGAACGCCGCCAGGTCCTTGGGCAGGCACTCGTCGACCAGCCCCTCCAGCCACCACTCATCGCCGCCGGCGATACGAGGGTCCAGAGCGACGGCCCTGACCACATCGCCGTAGCGGGCGCCAATGCGCTGGGCCGCCTGCCGCACCTCGCAGGCGTAGGCGATCTTGGTCGCCAGGAAGCAGTTGGCGGCGTATTTGATGAACTCAGCCGTCAACGAATCAGTTACGACGTAGGGAACGCGCCCCGCCAGCCGCTGGTGGTACGCCTTCAGCAGCATCTGGCGGGCGTACACGGTGTCGGCGCCGATGATCACCCTTGCTGGCCGCAGCGCGTCCTCTCGCCAGCAGTGTGCACGCAGGAATTCCGGGTTGGAGGCGAAGTGGGTTTCTGGCCACATCTCCTGAAGCTGACGAACCGTGCCCGGCGGTACCGTGGAGCGCACAGCTACCACCTGCTTCTCGGAGAGCAGAGGCACCACCTGGTGGGCCGCTTCGTGCACCGCGGTCAGGTCACAACTCCCGCCGGCCGAGGCAGGCGTAGGCACACAGAGGAACACCACAGCGCACTCAGACAGGGCGCGCGCGGCCTCATAACCCTGGGGTGGATCGTGGATCACCACGTCCCGGAACAGGGCGGCCGTCGCCCGTCCAACGGTACCGTATCCGACAATTCCTACAAGCATGGCAGTCCTCCTATGACAAGAAGACAGGTGGGAGAAGCCGGGCGCGCAGCTTAGTCCGCGCGCGGAACTGGGCTGGCTAGGGAGGGCGAGAGGTCGCTGTTCGGGCCTTACTGACTCCCGCCTCGGGGCGCTGCCCCGACGGGAGGCCGACAGACAGCGGACAGCACCTCGGCTACCAGGCGCTCCTGGGCCAGGGCAATATCGGCCAGGGAGATCATCCCCTCGACGACATCGTCTTGGAGCACCGGCAGGCGGCGCAACTGATGTTTCTTCATGAGGTACGCCACGTCATCGATATCGGCGTCGGGCTCGACCGTTATGACGGGGAGGGTGCACACTTCGCCGACCTGCGTCGCTGACCCCCTACCCACCGCCACCGCCCTAACGGCGATGTCGCGGTCGGTGATGATGCCCCAGGGGCCGCCGGCGCCTCCGTACACGGGCAGGGCGCCCACGTCTGCTTCCTTCATCTTGGCGGCCGCTTCCTCAACCGTAGCCTCGGCTGAGACGACAACCGCTGGGCTGGTCATCAGGTCTTTGGCCTTCATGCCAATCGCCTCCTCAGTTGAGATTTCCGTCTGTCCTTCCGGACCGCTGCCTGCAGAAGGCCGCTAGTGCCGCGCGGGCGCTGGCACCCTCACAGGGTGTAACCGCCTGGATGGGCCTCTGGGCTGCCCCAGGTTGTCTGCTTGAGAGGGGACGGCCTCTTCGCCGCCGCACTGGAGGCAGACGTAGCGGTCGCCCCAGAGGTCCCATTCCAGCGCTAGGTCGCCACAGCAACGGGAGCACGCCGTAAGGATTAACCGAGGCTTTTGCGACTGCATTGCTTTGCCTCCTTCCCTTCACCGCCGCTCGGCTGAGAGCGGCGCACGTAGGCCACGGACCCGCTGGAGCGAAAGAGAATAACCGTGGGACTAGAGGAGCTAGAGAGTGGCCGCTACGGCTGCTGGCCTAGACACACCGGGTCGTCGGGTTGCTAGCCCCTCTACCCGGGCCCCGTCGCGGGGCTTGCTGCATGAAGTCTACTTCCGAGTACCCATTGTCGCGGATGGCACCCAGCCTGTCAACGAGCAGTGGCACGATGATTCGGGAGAAAACCAGCGGTTAGGCAGAGGCGTCCGCACTCCCCTCCGGATAATCCGAAATGTCGCCGCGTCAGCCCGACGGCCCTACGGGCCCCCTCCGGCGGGGAGAAACTTTCACGCCTAGCGCGTCCGCCCTCTACGCCCGCCAGCCTTCCAGACGGCGCACCCCCTCCTCCAGCCGCTCGTCCTGAAGAGTCACGGACAGCCGCACGTAGCCCTCGCCGCTGGGCCCGTAGCCGGTGCCCGGCGTCACCACCACGCCCGCCTCGTCCAGCAGCCGCGTGGCGAACTCCAGGCTGGTCGTCCCCTCCGGCACCCGTGCCCACAGGTACAGACTGGCCCTGGGCGGCCGTACGCGCAGCCCCAGCTTGGATAGCGCCGCCAGCAGCCGGTCGCGACGCCGCTGGTACACGCGGTTGTGCTCCTCGATGCACCCCTGGTCGCCCTCCAGCGCCGCGATGGCCATGCGCTGGATCGCCTGGGGCACGCCGGAGTCCAGGTTGCTCTTCACCCGCATCAGGGCGTCGATGATCTGCGCGTTGCCCACCGCCATGCCGATGCGCCAGCCGGTCATGTTGTACGACTTGGATAGCGAGTGGAACTCGATACCCACTTCCCGCGCGCCGTCCGCTTGCAGGAAGCTGGGCGGCCGGTAGCCGTCGAAGGCCACCTCCGAGTAGGGCCCGTCGTGCAGCACCGAGATGCCGTGCTTGCGGGCGAAGGCCACCGCCCGCTCGAAGAAGTCGACATCGGCGACGGCGCCGGTGGGGTTGTTCGGGTAGTTCAGCCACAGCAGCTTGGCCCGCCGCGCCGTCGCCTCCGGCACCGCCCCCAGGTCCGGCAGGAAGTCGTTCTCCTCCGTCAGCGGCTGGTAGTAGGGCTCGCCCCCCGCGAACATGGTGCCGATGGCGTAGACGGGGTACCCCGGGTCCGGCACCAGCGCCACGTCGCCCGGGTCGATGAAGCACAGGGGGATGTGCCCGATCCCCTCCTTGGAGCCGATGAGGGGCAGCACCTCCCGCTGCGGGTCCAGCTCCACGCCGAAGCGCCGCCCATACCAGCGGGCGATGGCCTCTCGCAGCTCGGGCAGCCCCTCCGTCTCCGGGTAGCGGTGGTTGGCCGGGTCGCGCGCCGCCTCGTTCAGCGCCTCGATGACGTGGGGCGGTGTCGGCAGGTCCGGATCGCCGATGGCGAAGGAGATGACATCCACCCCCTGCGCCCGCTTGTCGGCGATCTTGCGGCTGATCTCCGCGAACAGGTACGGCGGCAGCTTCTCGATACGGCGGGCGAGGCGCACCTCAGCCTCGTTTCCTGATCCGAACTCTGCCCGGCTCTATCAGTAGTACTTTCCCCTCAAGGTCGTCGATCTCGCCCGAAAGTTGCGCGAGCACATCAACAGTGATCCTCACTAGTTCCGCTATCCTTATTCTCTTGCGCATTCTCACCACCACCGTGCCGGCTCCACCGGGAAATCGTCGTCTATCGCCGAAATCGAGATCGCCGGTGACAAGGATAGCTTTCTTGGCAACCGCCTGCTCGTGAACGGCTTCGTCTGGTGCGCCTGTCAGCCCAAGGTCAGCGACATGAATCGCGTCGTGGCCAGACTGCGCAAGTTGCTCAGCCAGCGCTTTGGGAAGCGATTCGTCGACGAGAAATCGGGCCATCAATCGATAGCCCGTACCTCTTCCGCCGCCACGATTTCGGCCGCATAGGCTATGGCGGCTAGAACGTCTTCGCGGGCCAGCCCGTACTCCCCCATGACATCTTCCAGGGTGTCACCGGCCGCGAGGTGCCCTAGAACCGTCGCCACATCAACCCGTGTGCCCTTGATCACGGGCTTGCCGAACCTGATCTTCTCGTCCACGACTATTCGCGGAGCGATTTCCATGGCCATTGTTTCAGTCCTCCATCGCGGCGGGCAGCTACGGACCCCTGCCTCTATACTATCGCTACTTCCTCGACGACGACTAATCCACCCCTGCTCCCGTCCAGGAAGTTGGGGATGTCGGCCATGGTGGCGGCGCCCTGGGGTGAGGCGAAGCCGGCCTCCATCGCCTCGGGGGTATCGAACCACAGCTCCGCTATCCCATCGCACGGGGGCTGGCCCGGCGCCGCCCCGGGCAGCACGTGATTCTGGACGTACTTTCGCAGCCCCGGCACCTTCGCCGCGATGGGCCCGTGCACGTCCTTCCAGTAGCGCCGGAACTCCTGGTGATCCATATCCGGGCGCTTGTACAGGACATATACCGCTTTGACCATCGCTTTCCTCTTTCTAGCTGCTCACCACAGGCCGCTCCTGCGCGATGAATATAACAGACCGGCCGAAGTCAATAAACCGTCGCTCGTCCTCCAACAGCTCGCGGGCGGCCTGCCGCCCCTCCGGCGTCGCCGTCGCCTGGGTGAACGTCTCGGCGCTGTCCCACCACAGCTCCGCTACGCCGTCGAAGGCCTCTGCCTCGCAGCCTCGGCTGGCCCGCAGCGCCTCATTCATGCCCGACTCCAACGTATGGACTTGCACGTAACGGCGGATGCCCATCGTCTGAGCCCTCTCGCGCACCAGCGGGCCGTGGGTCTCCCACCAGTATCGCTGGAACTCCTCCCGCGACAGGTTGGGCAGCCGCCGCAGGCAGTACACCAGCTTGATCATGTTCCTCCCTCCCTAAGACTCCGATAATGGTCCCGTCAGACCCGCCTGGGCAGGCGACCAGTGACGCCCAGGACCCAGCGCATGCACTTGTGCCCGAAGTCTGTCCCCGGCAGGAACATCAGGGGACAGCCGCCGGCGATGACGCTGATGCCGCTCTCGCGGCCTACCGCCCCGGCGCCCTCCGAAACGCTACCGGCGCCGAAGGAGCGGTGCATCCAGACCCGCGTGATGCCCTGCTGCGCGCAGTCCCGCACGATGGCCTTGGCGGCGGCGGGCGGGGTGGCGATAACCACGGCGCTGACGCCGCCCGGTATGGACTTCAGGTCGTGGTAGCAGGGGTCGCCCTCCACCTCATCGGCGCTGGGGTTGACGGCGAAGACCTGGTACTTGGCCTTGCGCAGCGCCCGGTAGACGAGGTTGGCGGCCTGGTTCGGGCTGCGAGAGACGCCGGCCACGGCGATGCGCTCCTGGGCCAGGAAGTCGTCGACCGCCTCTCTCATCGTCACCATGGCCGGCCCTCCGTGCTGCTGCGACACGCCATCAGGCGTCGTCGTGCCACCGCACCTCGAACAGGCGCACAGGGTCCTCGAAGCCGCGCAGGATGGCGTCCCCCCGGTCGGCGAACAGGAACCCCTTGCCCGCCACCAGCTCGCGCACGACGTTGGAGGCCAGGATCTCGCCCCCCTGCGCCTGCGCCGCGATGCGCGCCGCCAGGATCACCGCCGTCCCGAACAGGTCGCCGCGCCCGTCTGGGTCTTCCTCCGCGATGGGCTCCCCAGCGTTCAGCCCTATGCGGACGTGTAGGGGCGCGTCATGATGCGCCCCTACGGCCGCGTTCCACTCGGCGAACGCCCTTTGGATGGCGATGGCGCACTCCAGTGCCCCCGTCGCCGACGCGAACGACGCCATGAAGCCGTCGCCCATGGTCTTGACCTCGGAGCCGCCGTGCGACTTCAGCGCCTCCCGCACGATGCGCTCGTGCTCGCGCAGCACCTCCCGCGCCTTGACGTCGCCCAGGCGCTGGGTAAGTGCGGTGGAGCCTTCCACGTCTGTGAAGAGGATGGTGCGGACGGCTCCGCCCTCCGGGCGTGCTGCCGCCGGCGCGGCCTTCTCCTGTTCGCCCAGGAAGTCGTCTACGGCGGCGAGCACACCTTCCTCCATGTCGCCGATCCAGGGGATGGGGCGCTCAACCAGAACCAGCCGGGCGTGGGGTATCTCCGATGCGATCCTCCTCGACACATCAATAGGCAGCAGGGGATTCTGCCTGGCGTGCAGAACCAGCGTCGGGCACTTCACCTGCGGCAGCAAGCCGACAACGTCGAAGCCCTGGCTGGCGTCCATGAACGCCTTCAGCGTGTCGGGAGTGATCGCCTCTCGGATGAGAGCCGTCGCGAACTCCTCTAGCCGCTTGCTCACGCGAAAGCCGCCGAGGTGTATGGCGGCCGATGCATACAGCTCCCAGTCGGTCTCCCTGACCGCCCGCACCGCCTGCGTCCGGGACGAACTCCAGAAGTCAGCCCCCCGCACGCAGGCGGCCCACAGTATGAGGTGCGACAGCCGCTCCGGATGACGGACTGCGTAGGCGACGGCGGCCGTACCAAGCAAGCCCCCAGCCCACAGAGCGAACCGCTCCACGCCCACAGCGCCGACTACCGCCTCCAGATCAAGGACGAGAGCGTCGACGGAGAAGTCGGTGATGGCGCGCTCGGAGAGGCCGGAGCCCCTGCCGTCATACTGGGCGATCATCCTCTTCTCCGCCAAGCGCTCGAACCAGCGCCGCCACTCGGGATACTGCCCCAACAGCTGAAAGTGGCTGATCTGGCCGGGCATCAGGACCAGGGGCGCCCCCTGGCCGGTTACGGCGTAGGCGATGCTCACGCCATCGCTGGTCTTCGCGTACTGGATGCGCGGCTCCATGGCGGCCCCTATTCTACGCTATCTCGCCGCGCCCTTCGACCTTCGACTGCGCTCAGGGCAGGCAGGCTCAGGACGAGCGGGTCAAGCCTCCGGCCATTCTCCCTCGAACACGAACTCGGCCGGGCCGGTCAGGCGCACCTCTCCCCTGCCGTCCCACTCCACGGCCAGCGTTCCGCCCGGCTGTCTTATGTCAACGCGTTCGTCTACCAGGTTGTGCAGCCGCGCCGCCACCGTCGCTGCGCAACTGCCGCTGCCGCAGGCCAGTGTCTCCCCCACCCCCCGCTCCCACACCCGCAGATCCATGCGGTCGCGGCCCATAACCCGCGTCACCCCGAAGTTGACCCGCTGCGGGAAGGCCGGGTGGCGCTCCACCTTTGGCCCCACTTCGGCGAGCGGGTACCGCTCGATGGGCTGAGCGTAGAACAGCACGGCGTGCGGGTTGCCCATGGACAGGCA
>JACPQO010000163.1 GCA_016190405.1 Chloroflexota bacterium
GCGCACAGGAGGCCATCGATCATCTCATCTCAGTTAGACCCGTATCTACTGAACTCATCGATGTGCGCGGTCAGAGGGAGGCAGTCTTAGAATTCGAGCGACGCTTCCGCTAAGGGCTGAGCCCCGTTGCAGTCTGCTATCATAGACGCACGCCATGAAGTTCACCGTCGTCCTCTCCCCTGAAGCCGACGGCGGCTACTCCGTCGTCTGCCCAGCCGTCCGCGGCCGCGTCTACCGGCCCACCTAAGACCCCGCTCGTCCTGAGCCTGTCGAAGGGCGAGCCCCCGCTGACAGCCGCCTGCCGCCCGCAGTATGCTATCATCGTCCCCCCATGGGCGATTTCGAAGTCGATACCCGCGTCGAGGGCGGCCAGGGCCGCTACCGCGCCCACATCTCGCGCGACTGGGAGATCTGGGGGCCCAACGGCGGCTACGTGGCCGCCATCGCCCTGCGGGCCGCCGGGCAGGAGGCGAGCATCCAGCGGCCCGTCTCCTTCGCGGGCCACTTCCTGGCCAGCGCCCGCTTCGAACCCGTCGACCTGGAGGTCGCCATTCTCCACCGCGGCCGCCGCTCGGAGTCCCTCCAGGTCGCCATGAGCCAGGACGGCCGGCTCATCCTCCAGGGCATCGTCCGCACCGCCGCCGAGGGCCCCGGCCTGGAGCACGACGTCGCCCTCATGCCGGACATGCCGCCGCCGGAATCCCTCAAGAGCTGGGAGGAACTGCGGCCGGACGCGCCGGAGTCCTACCCCTTCTGGCGCAACCTGGAGGGACGCATCAGCCACCCAGAACGTATCGACCACCCCGGCCCCTACGAGCCCGTCTTCCGCGAATGGCAGCGCTTCCGGCCCCGCGCCACCTTCGACGATATCTGGGTCGACGCCGGCCGCCTGTTGCTGCTCATCGACACCTTCTCCTGGCCGGCGGCGCGCATGCCACACCCCTGGCCGCGGCAGTACCAGGCCCCCAACCTGGACGTCGCCGCCTGGTTCCACCGCTTCGCGCCCGACAGCGACTGGCTGCTGGTCGACCACCACTCGCCGGTGGCCGAAAGCGGGCTCATGGGCACCACCGCCCGCATCTGGAGCCGCGACGGCCGCCTGCTGGCCAGCGGCGGCGCCCAGCTCCTCTGCGTGCCGGCCTCACCGCGAACGTGACGCCTGTTTGCGTGAACGTCGCCTCCATCCGCAGCCACCGCCTGGACCTGGTGTCGATGTCGCCGGCGTTCATCGAGGCGCTGCTGGCGGGCGATCGTGCCCAGGCCGAGGCGGTGGGCGGCTTCCCCCTGCCGCCGGGCTGGCCCGCCCCGGCCGACGAGCGGCTGCTGCGCCTCCGCCTGGAGCAGATGCGGCAGGACCCCTCGACGCAGCCCTGGCTGCTGCGGGCCATGGTCCGCCGCCGGCCCCGGCGCCAAATGATCGGGTTCATCAACTTCCACGGCCTGCCCCGGGACGGGCTCGCGGAGCTGGGCTACACCGTCCTGCCACCGTCCCGCCGCCGTGGCTACGCCTCGGAGACCATCCAGGGGCTGATGGACTGGGCCCGGACTGAGCACGGCGTGCGGTGCTTCCGGGTGTCCATCGCGCCGGACAACGCGCCGTCGCTGGCCCTGGCCGCCGGGCTGGGCTTCCGTCAGACCGGCTGCCAGATGGACGAGGAGGACGGCCCCGAGCTGGTGTTCGAACTGGAGCTGGAGTAGACACGCTCGCGCCTGGCGTTCGGCCCAGCGCCGAGGGGACGTTCGGCCCTAACGGCGACGGCTGCTGGCGGCTTATGCTGCTGGCGGATGGCGGGTTGTCATGCCCGCCGCCAGGAGGTACAGCATGCCTGAAGAGATCACCCCCGTCCAGAACGTAGCCCCGGAGGAGGCGGTGGACGCCCAGCGCTTCGCGATTCTCATCAGCCCACTCTGGAAGCCGCTGCTGTGGCCCTTCGGCGCCACCGCCGACCGCGCCTTCGCGGACATCGACGAGCAAGAGTTGCACGTCCGCTTCGGCCGCCTGTTCGATCACCACCTCCCGCTGGACCAGGTCGAGGGCGTGGACTCGACCCACTGGCCGCTGTGGGCGGGCATCGGTTGGCGCACCAACTTCCGCGGCACCGTCGGCCTTGTCGGCGCCTACGTTAACGCCGTCGAGGTCCGGTTCAAGGAGCCGCAGCGCGTACGCTTGCTGATACCGGTGCCCTGCCGCCGGCTCGTCCTCTCCCTGGAGGAACCCCACGACTTCATGGCGGCCTTGAGGAAGCGGCTGCGGGCGCCCACAGGGGAAGCGCCGCGCCGGCTGCCGCGCCGGGGGCGTCGGGCCGCCTAGAAGCCCTCAACCTGCCATCGTCCAATAGCTGCGGGTCATCGCCGGCTCATGGCCGGCAGCGCACTGCACGGCCGGCGCATCCCCTTAACCCCTGACCCGTGACCCCTGACCCTCCCCATGATATATTGTTGTCGACGACAACAATATGACCCAGACCGGAGGCTTCATCACCGTAAACGAGGCGGCCCGCCGCCTCGACCGCTCCATCGAGCAGGTCCGCCGCTACCTGCGCGAGGGCAAGCTCAAGGGCGCGCGCGTGGGCCAGCAGTGGTTCATCGAAGAGGCGTCGCTGCACCAACTGACCACGAGGGGGAGACCATTGAGTCGCGGCACCATCGCCAACGAATCCGAATTGGGGGAGGCGTTCCGCCTGAACCTTCGGGCGGTGGAAGGCGTCTTTGGGGCTGAACTTGCCGTTTGGCCCACGACCGCCAGGGATCGCGAGGCGGGCTACCCTCCCGGTGTTACAATTAGCGCGGACCGTAAGGCGCACGGAGCCGAGCTCCATTTGAAGTGGGAAGACGTGAGGGCGCTCCGTGACGCCCTTGATCGCTTGCTGAACGACGCCCGCGTCATCGAATGAACGTCCTGGTCGTCGGCTCCGGCGCCCGCGAGCACGCCATCGCCTGGAAGCTGCGGCAATCGCCGCGCCTCGCCGATCTGTTCTTCGCGCCCGGCAACGCGGGGACGGTGGCGCTAGGCCAAAACCTGGCGATAAGAGCCACCGACCTCGACGGCCTCTGCCGGGCCGCCCGCGACCACAAC
>JACPQO010000168.1 GCA_016190405.1 Chloroflexota bacterium
GTCCCTATCGAGTCATCCTGTTCGACGAGGTGGAGAAGGCCCACCCGGAGGTGTTCAACGTCCTCCTCCAGATCCTGGAGGACGGCCGCCTGACCGACGGCCACGGCCGCACGGTGGACTTCCGCAACGCGGTGGTCATCATGACCTCCAACCTGGGCACGGAGGAGTTCCAGCGGCCGGCCCTGGGCTTCGTGCCCTCGGCGAAACCGACGAAGTCGGAGCGGGAGCGCCAGAAGGCGGCCGTGGAGAAGGCCCTGCGCCAGACCTTCCGGCCCGAGCTGCTCAACCGCATCGATGAGATCATCGTCTTCGACCCGCTGACGGAGGACGACCTGAAGCAGATCGTGGAGCTGCTGCTGAAGGACGTGCGCGAGCGGCTGTCCGACCGGCAGGTGGGGCTGGAGTTGACGGAGGCGGCCAAGGAAGCACTGGTCAAGGAAGGCTTCGACCCCATCTTCGGGGCGCGGCCGCTGCGCCGCACCATCGAGCGACGGGTGGCCAACCCCCTATCGCGCCGCATCCTGGCCGGCGAGTTCGCCGAGGGCGACACGGCCCTGGTGGACTACGCGGACGGGGAGTACGCCTTCGAGCGGAAGGGCGTGAAGGCGACGGCCAGACGGTAGGCGCCCTACTTCAACTCGCGATAAATGGATCCACGGTGCGCCGCCCCGTAGAGCGTCAGGACTTTATCCTGATGATTCACCCACAGGAGGACGCGGTACTCGCCTACGCGGTACTTGTGCAGTCCTCTCAGGTCGCGTGGCAAATGTCGGAGGGGGAATCGAAGCACCTCGGGATGGTCAGCCAGCCACTCAATCCTTTCGATGACGCGGGCGGCGACGGCGGGATCCAAGCGGCGGAGGTCGTCGTCAAAGTGCGGGGTCGTCTCTATTCGATACACAGCTCTTTCTTGAGGTCGTCAAGGGGGCGCACTTTCCCAGCCAGATGGGCAGACCGGGCTTCGCGCATGCGGCCAATGAACTGCTCGTCCTGGGAGAGCAGGTAGTCTTCGAGCTCATCCTCGAAGTGAGCGAAGGCGTCGGCGACCCTCGCCAGGTTCTTCAGCAGCGATATTGGGACTTCTACGGTTCTAGGCATCAGATCTAACCCCTGCGAGAAGGATATCACAGGTGAAGCTGCCCACGCCGCATCCTGGCCGGCGAGTTCGGGGAAGGCGAAGTGGCCCTGGTGGACTACACGGACGGGGACTACGCCTTCGAGCGGAAGGGCATCAAGGCAGCGGCGAAGGCGTAGTGGCATAGCGTAGGGGCGCACGGCCGTGCGCCCCAACACATCGGCCCCTAGGAGGCCAGCAGCGGGTGGGGCCAGGCGGTCCCACGCCGACGCGCGACGCCGCGCGGGGCGGACACCATCCTCTAGAGCGATTTAGAAAGGAGTATCTCCGGGGTCGCCGTCTTTGGTCAGGCAGAAGTTATCCTTCTCGCCATCATTGGGGAATGGGTCCTTAGCACCACCCCTCGGCACTAGTGCACTGGCCATCATGTCCGTGACCCCGCTTTCTGCCGTAAGCTTGACCACGTTATCCACGCCTGGGACCCCTCCCAGGGCCTGCGTGGTGCTAAACGAGCCGCCGGCAGCTACACGAAACCCTATCGAGTCTCCATCGCCGAATGTTATGCGGAGCGTGCCGGCTGAACTAGGCGCCGTTGCGCTAACATGCAGAATCCATGGCTCTGCCTTGCTTTGTTCAACCCCACAGTATATGGCGGTGTCTCCAGAGCCAAAAAGGGCGTGATCGCTCTGATCGTGACCGTCGCCCCCCGAATCTGCCGCAACGCCCGGCGTCCCGGGCGAGGAGCCACCAAGAAGAATAATCGCAAGCACAGCCACTACCGCCCCTGCGAGGGCTGCCAGCAGCATGATCCTTTTCATCACTTACCTCCTTGTTGCCCTTAGACCTGGGCTGCCACGTCCGCGCCTGCGGCTCAGCCATTGCTGGACGTGATGTTCGACAAGGTGTGGCCCGCTAGGCACCTCCCTTCCGGCGCCGGGCCCTACGCCTGAATCCGCCCCTGCGTTACCATGGAGGGGCAGCGTGGCGCCGGGCGGGCGCTCTGAGCCCCGCCGGGGTCAGCCGGCGCGGGCTTTATGTTAAGGCGCTCCTGTTCTAGCACACATGCCGTGAGTTGTCAAACGCGGCCCATGCGATTTCAAGGTTATCGGTGAAAATATTGCCGCCTATTGATGTAACAATGCCTCTAGCCGCCCCAGGCCGACGCCAGGTCGCCGCCGGGAGCCGCCGCTTGCCAGCGGCCGCGCCGGCGAGAGCATCAACAAGCGGACGGTAAGCCGTGGCTAGGCCGTCCCCGCCCGCTGTCCTCGCCCGCGCCGGCGACCTCCTCATCCGCCGTCTGCGCGACGACCCGGCTGACTACCGGCTGATGGCCCGCTGGCTGACCGATGAGCGGGTCCTGGCGTTCTACCACGGCCGCGACAACCCGTACCCATACCAGCGCGTCGTGCAGAAGTACGGGCCGAGAGCACGAGGCGAGGACCGGGAAGGGGTAATCGCCTGCATCGTAGAGCTGGCCGGCCGGCCCGTGGGCTACATCCAGTACTACCCAGCGGTCGCAGAGGCGTACGACCTGGAGGACGCCGCGGACACCTACGCCATCGACATGTTCATCGGCGAGCCGCAAGAGTGGGGAAGCGGCCTCGGCAGCCGGGCCCTGTCGGCGCTGGTGGGCTACCTGTTCGGCGAGCTAGGGGCCGGGCGCGTCGTCATCGACCCGCACGTGGACAACGAGCGCGCTGTGCGGGCCTACGAGAAGTGCGGCTTCCGCAGGTGAAGCTGCTGCCCGCCCACGAGCTGCACGAAGGCTCCCGGCGGGACGCCTGGCTGATGGCCATCGAGCGCCCGTAGGCGCGGCCGGACCTGCCCGCAGCCGCTGGCCGCGGGCGATATAGGCTGCCTATCGAGCTGGGGCGAGGCCGTGGGGCCCCGCCCGCGTGACGTACAGCTAGTTGTTCTTTGCCTTCCCGGTGCCTGGGGGCACACTAACGTTCGCCACAACGCAAGCTCCAGCGATGCTGTTGTTCATCACATTGACGTTGGTGACGGTGCCGGTACCGGTAAGGCCTGACTGCTGAACCCTGACGCCGTAGCTCGCACCGGCCGTGCAGTCGATGCTGTTGTTGTTGATGTTCGCGTTCGAGGCGGCGGCTTCATCGTTGAAGGCCCAAAAACGCACGCCGTAGCTGGTCGTGCCGGCGATGGTGTTGTTGATGATATTCACGCCGGTGAGCAGCGCAGGGCCGCGCTTCGGGGGATCATTGGTGAAGGCGGTCGGGTGACCAGACAACGAGAGCGCGTACACACCGTATGGCGATGACGCGACAGTATTGTGCATGACGTTAACACCGTTAATCTGTACCGCCGGCCCACCAACCGTCGTGTTGCGGGCCTGAACGACCACGCCAGCGAACCCGTTGCCTGTGGCGCTGTTGTCGCTGATGTGGCAGTTGTTGCAGTTGGTCAGCTCGATACCCACGAACCCGTTGTCGTCGGCGGTGTTGCCGCTGACGTGCCAGTTGTTGTGGACCACATCGCCTTCGCTGCCCACAAGGACGCCGTTCCAATCGTTATCGTGCATGTAGTTGTCGCGGATTGTCACGTTGGACGTCGAGACGTCCCACGCCTCGATGGCGCTCGCTGTGCCCCCGCTGCGGCCGCTTATCTCGAGGTTCATGATGGTCACGTTGCTGACGCCGTTGGTCAATTGAAAAGCGGGGCCGCTTCCTCCGGCAATGACGGCGGCAGACGCCGATTTCACCGTGAGGCCGGACACCGAGATCGTGGCGGTGTCTTCACCAGTAAAATCTCCGCCCGTATCAGTCAGGCATATGGTGTCGCCCGTGCCGGCGCCGTTTACGGCTGTTTTCACATCGTCCGCAGCGACCGTATTGGTGACAGTAACGTCGCACACGCCGCCGGTAGACGCTAGCGTGTGACTGCTCCCGAGCGCGGTAAGCCCGGCCACCAGGGCCAGGACCGCTGGAATGAATAGTCTACGCATCCCAATCTCCCTTTCCGGCACCGCCCGACATGACGCTGGGCGAGCGCCCTGAGCCAAGCCCGCCTTGGCGGGCGGGGGCGTTATGTTGAGGTGGCTTCCCTTCTACCACTCATTAGGTGACTTGTCAAGTGTTCGCCATGCGATTTCAAGGTTATCGATGAAAATATGGCCGTCTATTGATTCGCCAATGGCTCTAGCCACCCCAGGGCGACGCCAGGTCGCCCGCCGGGATGCGCGGCTTGCCAGCGGCCGCGCCGGGCGGCGGGGCCAAGCACCAGTTACCCCTGGCGACCTGAAGGTCGCCGCTACAAATGGCTGGTGGCCGCCGCCACCCCCTGGCGACCTGAAGCCTGTCCTGAGCGCAGCCGAAGGGTCGCCCCCAGCGCTAGTCGTCGGCGCGGGCGGCCCTACCCCTCGCGGGCGGGCTCCGGCTCCGTCTCGTTGCGGCGGGCGAAGGGGCGGCGGGCGCGCAGGAACGAGGGCGCGTTGGCCTGCACCCGCTCCACCGCCTCGCGCATGTCGCTGAAGCCGCGCCGGACGGCGTCACGGCTCTCGCGCTGGGACTCCACCAGGTCGTCCAGCCATTCGCGGGCCAGCGCCAGGCGACGGGCCTGGGAGTTGCCCACGGCCTCGGAAGCGGCCTCGTAGACCCCCACCAGGTCGGTGGGCCGCTTGGTCCAGCGGCGGCCCACGTCGAGCCAGTCGATGACCCCCTGGCGGGCGCCCTCGATGAGGCTGCGGAC